>JBKJWE010000466.1:0-3012 GCA_046717045.1 Nitrospiraceae bacterium
CATGGTAGTCATCCTGCGACGTGTCAGGAGTGGTGTTCTGCCCCAAGAGGACCGGTTGGCTGGGGGTGGTGTGAGCCAGCACGAGGTGAGCCGGTTGAGAGAGGCCACTCCTCTTCTGTGGCCGGACCGAGATCGGACAATCGGGTGCCCGGGGACTAAGCGAATGTTTCAGACCCTCCGCCAGTTGCTCATCCATTCGATGCGCGATGCCTTCAGCGTCTGGGCCTAAGGCTTTCTTCAACGCCGCACCCTCATCGCCCGCGAAGAGTTGGTTAGTACCTAACCCCGGTGCGAGCCTCGACAGGGCCTCGCAGGGGTTGGTGACTCCTTTGAATAGTTGTAGCGCGTCCGGATCGAATGGTACCTTTTCCCCCTCGCCCTTTGCTTTCTGACCCGCCTCGAGCGAATCAAGCTTGGACCGGAGCAATTCCAACTCACTCGGTTTGGTCAGCGTGGCCGGCGCGCTGGGTGGCGCGGCCGGTGCCGTATAGACTTTCTTCGAATCGTACTCGGGCGGATTCGAGGAGGGCAGATGCTTGTCCCCGCCGCCGCAACTCATGGTCAACAGCGCGATACTCAAGAACAGAAACAAGCGAGTCGGCATGACGTGTCTCCCCTAGAGGAAGAACCTGAGCGGCTGGATTGGCCGCCATGCTAGCCGATCCTTACAATCCCTTCAATGAGAGAACGACTCACTGAGCCTTTGATTTCACGGTTGCTATTCGGTCGAGTCGTCTCGTAAAATCCCGCTCACTTCAATTGAGGTGTCCATGCGATACCTGGCTTTTGCTCTTCTCCTAGCACTCCCCCTCGCCGCCTACGCCGGCAATATCAAAGACACCGATCTTATCGCCAGCAACACGTTCTTCCTGGCTCCGAGCACGCAGAAGACTGTGTTCATTCAGGCTCGCAATTCGTCCGATAACCAAGGTGTTTCGTTTCATGACCTGGGATCGCGCTTGACCGCTAAAGGGTATGACGTCGTCCAGGATCACAGCGCCGCACATTACATTCTGCTGGCCAATATCGTCTATTGCAACATCACGAAGCCGGAAATGCCGGTGGAAGCGATCGTCGCGAGCGGCTATGGAGGAGGATTTGGATCGTCGATGATGGGTGGACTACAAAGTCTTTCCAGCATGGCCAGCATGGCCGGACCGCAAGGCGCGATCGCCGGCACCGCCGCTTCGATGGGCCTCAGCGCCATTGAAGGAATCGGTAGCGCGGTCGGCAGTCTATTCAGCTCGTCCTCAGGACCCAAGATGCCGGACGATGTGAACTACGCTTGCATCGCCGATATCCAGATTACCGAACAAGGCGTGACCGCGCCAGCCCCGGCCCCGGCCAAATCCGGAACAGGCCAGCAGCCCGGCGTCTACCAAACTCGCCTCGCTGCCGATGTGCACCAAAAGAAATTGGACGAAACGGAAGCGACGCCACTGTTACAACAGAAGCTGAGCGCCGCCGTCGCGGGGAATTTCTGATGTGTGATTTTTCCAGTCGCCTCGCGCCTTACGTTTCACGCTTCACAGCCTTACTCTTACTTCTTGCGCTGACCACTGGCTGTTCGAACATCATCCGCTCCGGCCTGATGAACAGTAACACCATCTTCCTCGATCCGAACACCAACCGGACCGTCTATACGCAGCTTCGCAACGCCTCGGAGAATCAACAGGTGACGTTGAACGAGGTGAACACCAAACTCGCGGCGAAAGGCTACCAACTGTCTAAAGATCCTGAGCAGGCGAACTATTGGATTCAGGCCAAGGTGATCTACTGCCACAAGGCTGCAGAGGGCGTGACGCCGGAAAGCGTGGCCAAAGCCGGTGTCGGCGCCGGCATCAGCAGCGGCGGCACGGTCATGGCATCGGCAAATTCAATGAGCAGCGATCCCTCGATGGGGATGGGTGGGATGGCGGGAATGGCAGGGATGCCGGACATGAACGCGATGATGAGACAAATGAGTAGCATGCGCGGGATGCAGGGCATGGGTTTCCCAGGAATGGCGCAACCGCCACCCAAAGAAGACGGCGTGACCTATCTGTGCGTGGCCGACGTGCAGATCACCGATCGAAAGATCGGCAAGACAATCGGTCAGCCAGTTGGCGGACAATCTGCAAGCGGCCCGAAAGTCCAGCAGATGCGAACAGTCGGCCACGTACGGCAGAAAGATCTCGACATTCCTGAAGCCACGCCGATCATTCAAGAAAAGATCAGCACCGGCATCGCCGGCCTCTTTTAGTCCGCCTTCAAACACCATTCGCGTCGCTCGTCCATTAACCGGTCCAGTCAAATACACTGAGGACGTTCGAGAAGTCGTCGGTCCAGACGCCCAGCGAAGGATTTTTCGGGATCGGTTCCCATTGCGCGTTTTCCGACAACGTCCCAAGCACCGCTCGCTGCTTGGCAAGGACCACCCAATGTGAAGGGTATTTTCCCGGCACGACGTCTTCATCCTCATGATCGTGTCGATGCAACCCCACCAGATGCAGCGTCTGTTCCATATTGCCCAGGACTGGCGCCACGTCCAGATAGCGATTCGACACGTTGATGGCGAGCACGCCGTTCTCGGTCATCTTCCGCAAATACAACTCGAACGCCTCCCGCGTAATCAGATGGACCGGTAACGAATCGGAGCTAAACGCGTCGAGAATGACGAGATCGTACCGGCCGTCCGGCGCACGCGCCATATTGAGCCGGCCGTCCCCCACCACAACCTGCAGATCGACACCTCGCTGTTTCGCATCGTCGCAGTAGGTGAAATACGCCGGATTGAGCGCAATCGACACCACGGCGGGGTCAATCTCATAGTAGGTCAGCGATTGTCCCGCCAGGGCATAACTCGCCAGCGTGCCGGCGCCCAAACCCGTGACCGCAATATGCCGGCGTTGGTGCAGCCCTTGAAAAGACTCAAACAACTGCCCGATCGGTCCCGTCCGATGAAAATAGGTGAGCGGCTCACCGCGCTTCTCCGGATTCAACCATTGTGCCCCATGGTTCGTGTTGCCGTGG
>JBKJWE010000467.1:0-12397 GCA_046717045.1 Nitrospiraceae bacterium
GTCCTGCAACCCGGCGATCGGAGGGATTGCCAAGGGTCACCTGGTAAAAGAGATCGATGCATTAGGCGGTGAAATGGCTCGGAACACCGACCGAGCCGGGATCCAGTTCCGCTTCATCAATACCAGCAAGGGACCGGCAGTCCGGGCGCTTCGGGCTCAATGCGATAAGCAGCTGTACCGCGAGGCGATGCAGCACACATTGAGCGAGCAGGCCGGGCTGACAATAGTGAGCGGCACCGTTGATCGATTGATTCATGACGGCGGAGTGGCCGCAGGCGTCGTGACGGATAACGGTGAGCGCATCGCCGCCGGGGCCGTTATCCTAACATCAGGTACATTCCTTAAGGGGCTTATCCATATCGGATTGAATCATTTTCCTGCAGGTCGCGCGGGGGAAGCCTCGGCCGAGCATCTCTCCGATTGTATGCGCGATCTCGGATTCGAATTGGGACGGCTCAAAACGGGCACGCCGCCGCGGCTTGACCGGGATACGATCGACTTTTCCGTCATGGCGCCGCAACTGGGCGATGATCCACCGCCTCCATTCTCCTGCCGGACGGACCGCATCGAGACACCTCAGATGATGTGTCATCTAACGCATACGAATCGGGCCACTCGCGATATCATTCAGGGCAATCTCGATCGGTCCCCTCTTTACAGCGGGGTCATCGATTCGATTGGCCCCCGGTATTGTCCGTCGATCGAAGACAAGGTCGTGCGATTTGCAGACAAAGAGCGCCATCAAATTTTTGTCGAACCGGAAGGACTCCGTACGAATGAGTATTATCCGAATGGAATCTCGACGAGTCTTCCAGTCGATGTGCAAGCAGCCATTTTGAAAACGATTCCAGGACTCGAGCAAGCGACGATGCTCAAGCCGGGCTATGCCATCGAATACGATTATTTTCCTCCTAGGCAATTACACCCCACGTTGGAGACAAAGTTACTGCCGGGGCTCTATCATGCCGGGCTGATCAATGTAACATCGGGATATGAAGAAGCAGCGGCGCAAGGTTTGGTGGCAGGGATCAATGCGGTGTTGAAGCTGCGAGGTGAACCTCCTTTCATTCTCGATCGTTCTCAGGCCTACATTGGCGTACTGATCGACGATCTCATCACGAAAGACGCGCGTGAGCCCTATCGCATGTTCACGTCACGCGCCGAATATCGCCTACTCTTGCGTCACGGAAACGCGGATTTGCGCTTGACCGATATCGGGCGCCGGATCGGACTAATCGAAGACAATGTCTATGCGCGGTTTAAACGGAAACAAGAAGCCATTGAGAAGGAGCTCATACGGCTCGAAGAACTGCGGCCTAAGCTCAGCGAGGAAGTTCGTCAACAATTACGCCAGGTGCATGTTGACGAAATATCAAGCCCTTGTAATGTCGCTCAGTTATTGCGACGGCAGGAAGTAAGCTACAGGCCCCTCTTAGAGGCTTTAGGGATAGAATACTTACAAGATATTGAAATATCAGATGAAGTAGAGATTTATGTTAAATATTCTGGGTATATTAAGCGAGAAATCCAGCAGGTTCGGCGATTCAAGAAACTTGAAACGAAGCCAATTCCTATCAACTTCAATTACGATCAGATCCTTGGATTCTCAAGAGAGGTTCGCGAGCAACTGAAGAAAGTTCGCCCCGCATCAATTGGTCAAGCTTCACGAATCTCTGGAGTCACCCCGGCCGCCATTTCTCTACTCCTCGTCATCCTAGAGAAAGACAAAGATTCAAGCAAAGTAAGCCAACTCTTTAACAAACAATCAACATAATTTCCTAGCGGTTCACTCATCTGATCATAGAACTCTTGACCTCCTGATCTGATTCACGTAATTGTTCCACGTGGAACATGCGCGAGCATTGCGAGACTTCACTGTTCATTCTGCTCAGGAAGTTGGAGTCACGCTCGGCGATACTCATGTCGATCAATTCATGTCCTATCTGGATCAGCTCCTCGAGTGGAACAAGACAATCAATTTAACGGCCCTAACGGATCAGCGAGAAATTATCGCCAAGCATTTTATCGATTCTCTAAGCGCGCTTGCTGCAATCGTGTTCCCGCCGAACGCTGTGGTACTCGATGTTGGGTCAGGAGCGGGATTCCCAGGCATTCCTCTCAAGATCGTCCGGAATGACTTGAAGCTGGTACTGATTGAGCCAGTTAAAAAAAAATGTTCCTTTCTTCGATTCATGACCGGGCTCCTCCGGCTTAAGGATGCCGATGCCTTTGAAGGAACCATTGAGCAATATATGGAACGGCCTCTCTATCCATCTGCCGATGCTGTAATGATACGAGCCATTCGTTTTGAAGGCGTCAGGGATGTTGCCGCACGTCTCTTAAGCAATGGCGGAAAATTTGTGCTGTATCGAACTGAACCGATAAACCAGCAAGAGATTGGGACAGCATTAACGCTTGAGACAGAAAGAGCTCTTAATCTTCCTGGTGGCTATGGTCAGAGAGTCGTCAGCGTTCTCAAAAAAATAGATGAATCAATGTTTTAGAGATTTGTTCCACGTGGAACTTATCCTGAAGAGCGGTGGTAATTTTTTTTGAGTCGAAAATGGCGAAAATTATTGCAGTGGCAAATCAAAAGGGTGGCGTCGGAAAAACCACTACAGCGGTTAACCTTGCAGCTGGAGTTGCACTTCAGGGCAAGCGAGTCTTGCTGGTTGATATGGACCCTCAAGGGAATGCCACAAACGGTCTTGGAGTGGACCCGCGTGCATTGCAGACCACAGTCTACAATTGTCTAGTTAACTATGTGAAATTCCAGGATGCTGTCAAGGTGACAGAGGTGAACGGTTTGTCACTTTTGCCAGCAAATGCTGACTTGGCCGGTGCGGAGATCGAACTTGTGAATGTCGAAGAACGCGAGAAGCTCTTGCGTCATTTTCTGCGCGATGTGGAGGGGTTGTTTGATGTGATTTTTTTGGATTGCCCTCCGGCGTTGGGAATCTTGACGGTCAATGCGTTGGTCGCAGCTCGTTCTATTCTGATTCCGGTTCAATGCGAATACTATGCGATGGAAGGATTGAGTCGTCTGATCGGCAGCATCGATCGAGTCCGTCAGTCGTTTAATCCAAGCCTAGAAATAGAAGGGATCATCTTGACAATGTTCGATCCCAGGAATACGTTGGCGCGTCAGGTGGTCGAACAAGTTCGCGAACATTTTCGAGATGTGGTTTATCGTACGGTGATTCCCCGCAATGTGACTCTGGCTGAGGCTCCCAGTTATGGCAGACCGGCCTTGTTGTACAACGTCGCGTCAGCGGGAGCGCAAGCCTATTTATCCTTAGCAAAGGAGTTTGTGAGCCATGGAAAAGAAAGCTCTGGGTAGAGGACTTGATGCGCTGCTTCCCACGACAAAACCCGCTCCGATGCCGGAGTTACCGGAGGTGCAGCATCTCCGAGTCAACGCCATTGTTCCCAATCGCTACCAGCCGCGGCACACCTTTTCCCCACAGGAATTGGCGGAACTGACCGCATCGTTGAAACAAAGTGGATTGCTTCAGCCGATCCTCGTTCGACGCAAGGGCGACGGCATGTTTGAGATTATTTCCGGCGAACGGCGATGGCGCGCGGCTAAAGATGCCGGGATGGAAACCGTTCAAGCCGTCATCAGAAATTGTAGTGATGAAGAATCCGTCGTGCTCGCCTTGGTCGAGAATCTACAGCGGGAAGATCTCAATCCGATTGATGTTGCAAAGGCCTACCACCGAATGATGAACGAATTTGGACTGACACAGGACATTATTGCGCAGCGTGTAGGCTGTGAACGATCATCCATTGCCAATACGGTACGTCTACTTAACCTCCCTTCCGATGTCCAGCAGCTGATCGAAGCCGATCAGCTTTCCGTTGGTCATGCGAAGGTCATCCTGGGGCTTCCGGATCCGGTTGAACAATTGAGAATTGCCCGGCTCATTGTCACCAGAACCTTGTCTGTGAGAGAAACAGAAAAACTTCTAGAATCTTCGTTAGTTGTGAGAAGAAAAACTATAAGAGACAGCAGACGATCTCCCTGGTCCGATGTTGAAGAGCGATTGCAAAAGCGTCTCGGAACGAAGGTCACCATTCTCAAAGGCCGCCGCAGCGGGAAGATCATTATTCATTATTTTTCTCCACTCGAACTCGATGGGATCCTTGAAACGCTTCTGAGCTAATTCCCAGCTCTTCACAGCCTCTCCATCTTCTACTATCCTGTGATCGGCACATTTGTTGCTTGACCGTAGTGGCGAATACGTTATTTCCCGTATAGCCAGATCTCTAAATTCACTTAAGTATCGGCTCACAGAGCGGAATCGCTCAGGAGGCGTGTGTTTATGTGGGGGCAGGAAAAGAAAGAAGTCGAAGAAGTGGGCGAAGTGACAGAGCCCGCGGAGGGGGCGGCCGAAAAGCTTCCAGATGTGAAGGAAGATATTAGCGCCTTTGTCGGGAAGGGTGTCGAGTTCAAGGGCACCATTTCCTATAAGGGGACGGTAAGGATCGACGGCTACCTCGATGGTGAGATCCACACCGATGGCGTTCTGCTGGTCGGTGAAGAAGCTGTGATTCAGGCAAAAATCACGGCGGGCATCATCGTCTGTAAAGGAAAAATTACTGGCGATGTGGTGGCGAAGGAACGTGTCAAGCTGCGTGCGCCGGCCGTCATAAACGGCAGCGTCAAGGCGCCGATGTTATCGATGGAAGACGGCGTCCTCTTCAACGGCGGTCTTGAAATGACACAGGGCATTCGTGAAGGAGCGCGAGAGAGTGCCGTGCATCAGATCGGCGTCGTGGGCACCTCCACCGGCAAACGCATTAATGCATAATAAGTATTAGTATATAATACATAATTGTAATTACCGTCATTTACTCGTTCGTGAGGCGCGCAAGAGGGAGGCTATGATGTGGGGAATCAAAGACCAAATAGTGGCAGTCGAACAGGATCCAGACAATTTTACCCTCTTAGGGAAAGGCGTCGATTTTAAGGGCATCGTGAACTTCGATGGCACCGTTCGGGTCGATGGCCGTGTGGAAGGTGAGATCCACACAAGCGGCACGTTGATCGTCGGCGAGCATGCCGTCATCAAAGGCGTGGTGTCCGCGGGTGTCCTGATGAACAGTGGCAAAATTAATGGCACAATCACGGCGAGCGAAAAAATCCAGATGCTGAAGACGGGGGTCTTAGTCGGCGACATCAGAACTCCCTCGATCGCCGTTGAGGCGGGGTCTCACTTTCATGGGATGTGCGACATGGGTGCCCATCAGTGGAGCGAGGAGCAGAGCCTGAAGGATCAGAATTGCGGCCAGTCGATCGCCTCGTAGTCCAGCCCCCACCTTCCGACCCACTAGCCCTTTCCACCTCTCCCCAGTACAATAGCGCCCCTATGGCGCGTCCAACGGTACTCCTTGGCATGAGCGGCGGGGTCGACAGCTCTGTGGCTGCTGCCCTTTTGGTGCGTCAGGGCTACGATGTCCATGGCGTTACCCTTCAAGTGTGGGAACACGAAGATGATAGTGTCGCGGTCTCTAAGCGCTGGCAAGAGCGAGGTTGCTGTAAGATCGGCATCGCCAAATTTGTCGCTCAGAAACTCAAAATTCCCTATGAGGTTATTGATACGAGGCAGACCTTCCGTGCTGGCGTAATTGACGACTTCCTTCAGGGTTATGCGAACGGAGCCACACCGAATCCCTGTGTGCGCTGCAACGAGCGCGTTAAGCTCCGTGGGTTGATCGAACTAGCCACTTCCAGGCGGATGGACTACGTCGCAACCGGGCATTACGTTCGGATTCACCTCGACAACAATGCCCACTCGCTGCATCGCGCGGCGGATGCGAAGAAGGACCAAAGCTACTTTCTCTACCGGCTTAAATCAGAATGGCTTCCTCGCCTTCTGTTTCCCGTAGGAACCATGCAGAAGACTGAGGTCTGGAAAGAGGCTGACTCCCTCGGTCTTCCCACGGATGAACTCAAGGAAAGTCAAGAAATCTGTTTTGTGAGCCACGGTGACTATCGAACATTCATTGAAAAGGAACTTCCTGAAGCTAAAAAACCAGGCCCCTTCGTCGATAGAACCGGACGGCATCTCGGCGATCACGATGGAATCGCGTTTTATACCCCTGGCCAGCGTCGAGGACTTGGCATTGCGACGGGGCAGCGACTCTATGTCCAGCAAGTTTTGGCGGCGACGAATACGGTGGTTCTCGGTCCAGAAGATGGCTTGCTCCACGAGGCCTGCCAGGTGGTGGATCTCAATCTGTTTGATTCATCAATCCTGACGCATGAACAAGACGTCTTGGTGAAGGTCCGCTATGCCACACCTGCGACAATGGCTACGGTCCAGACGCTGCAACAGGGCATTCTTCGAGTTCGCTTTCATACGCCTCAGCGTGCGTTAACCCCCGGGCAGTCTGCCGTCTTCTATCGTGACGATCGGGTTCTCGGTGGTGGCATCATTCAAGAGCTCTGAGAATCTGTCCTCGATCGGCATCTTATTGACAGCTCACCTGACCTAATGCTAACTTTGCGCGCCCATTTTCGTGCCGATGCACGAAGGCTGTTCGTGTGCCTAAAACAAGCATAATCGGATCGGGACAGTGATTAAGACTGCGGTAGCGCGACGTTACGCACAGGCTCTCTTCGAGCTGCTCGACCAATCGAATATCGAAGCGATGCGGGGTAGCCTCAACGGTCTTGGTCAGGCCGTGAAGGACTCGGTGTCCCTCCGTCATGTCGTGGCCTCTCCGGCTTTCGGCGCTGAGGACAAAACTGCCGTTCTTACTGCGCTTAGCTCTCGCCTCGGCTCTCCATCGGTCGGAGACGCTTTTATCGGCCAGCTGGTGAAGAAGAACCGGGTCGGGTTCTTGCCGGAAATCGCAGAGGCCTTTGCCAAGCTCGTGGATCAGTCGAAGGGAACCCAGCAGATCACGGTTTCTTCCGCGCTCTCGTTGCCCCAAGCTGAGCAAGATCGAATTAAGACGCGCCTGCGCGACCAGCTCAAGCGCGCTGTAGACGTCACCTTCCAGACCGACGCCAGTCACCTCGCCGGACTCCAAATTCACATCGGCAGCACGGTTGTCGATAGTACCGTCCGAGGTCGCCTGCGTGCCATGCAGAGCCTGTTGTCGAAGGAGTAGCCATGCAGATTAAGGCAGACGAGATCAGTGCGATCATTAAAGAGAAGATCAAAGGCTTCGACAAGCAAGTCGACGTCAAGGAAACCGGGTCCGTCATCCAGGTCGGCGATGGGATCGCCAAGGTCTATGGCCTCGACGGGGCCATGGCCGGTGAGATGCTTGAGTTTCCCGGAGGCCTCTACGGGATCGCGTTGAACTTAGAAGAAGATAACGTCGGCGCCGTGCTGATGGGTGACGATGTCGGTATTAAGGAAGGCGATCCGGTCAAACGCACAGGCCGCATTGCGGAGATTCCTGTCGGCGAGGCGCTTATCGGTCGTGTGGTCAATGCTATCGGCCAGCCGATCGACGGCAAGGGACCCATCAAGTCGCAACACTCCTCTCGTATTGAAGTGGTCGCGCCCGGTGTGAATACACGTCAATCAGTTCGCGAACCGTTGCAGACCGGCATCAAGGCCATTGATGCCATGATTCCCATCGGCCGCGGCCAGCGCGAGTTGATCATCGGCGACCGCCAAACTGGCAAGACAGCAATCGCCGTCGATACGATTATCAATCAAAAGGGACTCGGGGTCTTCTGTATCTACGTCGCCGTCGGCCAGAAACGTTCGACTGTCGCGCGCGTAGTGAAGACGCTCGAAGAGAATCACGCGATGGAATACAGCATGGTGGTCGCGGCTACGGCCAGCGATCCCGCGCCCATGCAGTTCTTGGCGCCGTTCTCAGGGGCCGCGATCGGTGAATACTTCCGTGACAGCGGCAAGCACGCGTTGATTGTGTACGATGACTTGTCGAAGCACGCGGTAGCCTATCGTCAATTGTCCCTGTTGCTCCGCAGACCTCCCGGCCGAGAAGCCTATCCCGGCGACGTGTTCTATCTCCATTCCCGTTTGCTGGAGCGTGCAGCGAAGCTGAGCGACAAGCTCGGGGGCGGCAGCCTCACGGCGCTACCCATTATTGAAACACAAGCCGGTGACGTGTCAGCCTACATTCCGACGAACGTCATTTCGATCACTGACGGCCAGATCTATCTCGGCAGCGACCTCTTCTACTCCGGTATTCGCCCCGCGATTAACGTCGGTCTGTCGGTGTCACGTGTCGGCGGATCGGCCCAGATTAAAACAATGAAGCAGGTTGCCGGTACGTTGCGTCTCGACCTTGCGCAATATCGAGAGATGGCGGCGTTTTCCCAGTTCGGCAGCGAACTCGACAAGGCCACTCAGATGCAGCTTGCGCGCGGTGTGCGTATGGTGGAATTGTTGAAGCAAGGCCAGTACAAGCCGATGCCCGTAGCCGATCAGGTGCTGTCGATTTACGCCGGCGTCAATGGATTCCTCGACGATGTGCCGGTCGACAAGGTGCAGCAGTTCGAAGCGGACTTGCTCCATTACGTCCAGCAGCACCATTCTGAATTAAAAAAGGAACTCGCCAGCATCGGCAAGATCGACGACAAAGTCGGCGGCAGATTGAAAGAACTTATCTCGACGTTTAAACAAAAGATGGGATACGGCGCCAAATAGCATTGGCATCGAAGTCTAGCCCATGCCAAGTTTACAGAGCCTGCGCCGCAAGATTACGGCGTTCAAGAATACGCAAAAGATCACCAAAGCCATGAAGATGGTGGCTGCGGCGAAGCTCAAGCGTTCCCAAGATCGTATCCTGGCGGCGCGCCCCTATGCCCTCAAGATGCGTGGCGTCCTGAGTAATCTGAGCCAGCGCGTCAATCGGGCGTCTCACCCACTACTCCAAAAGCGCGGGGGAAAGAAGATCGAAATCCTCGTGGTGACGAGCGATCGTGGTCTCTGTGGCGGGTTCAATGGCAACATTGTTCGGAAGAGCGCCGAATTTGTCCGGCAGTGTGAAGCGCGCAATATTCAAGTGGGTCTCAGCATCGTTGGACGCAAAGGCCGCGACTACTTCCGCCGTCGTACCTGGACGATCCGGCAAGAGTGGACCGGTGTCTTCGACAAGCTCAGCTTCGAACATGCGATCGACATCGGTGGCGATCTGACCGACAACTTTGTCAAAGGGACGTTCGACGAGCTCTATGTCGTGTACAACGAATTCAAGTCGGCAATTCAACAGCGCGTGATTGTCGAGAAGCTGTTTCCTGTGGATGCCGCAGCCGAATTCGGCGGGACGCAGGCAGAAGGGATCACAGGCGGCAGTTATCTGTACGAACCCGATGAGGCCGAACTCTTGAACATCTTGGTGCCCAAGCATTTCCAAATTCAGGCCTATCGAATCCTCTTAGAGTCAGCGGCTGCCGAGCACGGCGCCCGGATGGCGGCGATGGACGGCGCAACCAGGAACGCCGGTCAACTCATTAAGAAGGTCACGCTCTATTACAACAAGACCAGACAGGCTGCGATCACCAAAGAACTCATGGATATCGTCGGCGGCGCTGAAGCGCTGAGATAGCCGACCCCGTTTAGTCGAAAGGAGCATCCCGTGGCGACTGCAACAGGCAAAGTCATCCAGGTCATTGGACCAGTGGTGGACGTGGAGTTTCCTCCCGGCCAACTGCCGAACATCTACAATGCGTTGAAGGTCACGCAGGAAGAGAATAAGGCTGCGGGCAAGCCGGCCGTGCGGATCACGCTCGAGGTTGCGTCGCACCTTGGCGAAAACCGGGTCCGTGGCATCGCCATGTCCACCACCGATGGTCTCACCCGTGGGATGGATGTGCAGGATACAGGGGCTCCAATCTCCGTTCCTGTCGGTCGCGAGACTCTCGGCCGCCTCATCAACGTGCTCGGTGAGCCGGTCGATGAAAAGGGTCCCCTGAAGACAAAAAAGACCTATCCGATTCACCGTCCTGCGCCCAAGCTTGAAGATCAGGACACGAAGACTGAAGTGCTCGAAACCGGCATCAAGGTCGTCGACCTGCTCGAACCCTACAGCAAAGGCGGCAAGGTCGGACTGTTCGGCGGTGCCGGAGTGGGCAAGACCGTCATCATTATGGAACTCATCAACAACATTGCGCTGCACCACGGCGGATTCTCCGTGTTCGCAGGCGTGGGCGAGCGGACGCGAGAAGGCAACGACCTCTGGCACGAAATGCAGGAGTCCAAGGTTATCGATCCTGACGACTTCACCAAGTCCAAAGCCGCACTGGTCTATGGTCAGATGAATGAGCCGCCTGGTGCGCGTCTCCGCGTCGGCCTTACCGGGCTGACGGTCGCCGAATATTTCCGCGACGAAGAGAATCAGGACGTGCTGCTCTTTGTGGACAACATCTTCCGGTTTACCCAGGCCGGTTCTGAAGTGTCCGCATTGCTTGGCCGTATGCCGTCCGCAGTCGGCTATCAGCCCACCCTCTCGACCGAGATGGGGCAGCTACAGGAACGTATTACCTCGACCAAGCGCGGTTCGATCACGTCGGTCCAAGCCATCTACGTACCCGCCGACGACTTGACCGACCCGGCACCGGCCACGGCCTTTGCCCACTTGGACGCCACGACCGTGTTGTCCCGGCAATTGGCCGAGTTGGGTATTTACCCGGCGGTGGACCCGCTGGACTCCACCTCTCGTATTCTTGACCCGCAGGTCATCGGCGAGGAACATTATAGAGTGGCGCGAGGTGTGCAGTCCGTGTTGCAGCGCTATAAAGACCTGCAAGACATCATTGCGATTCTCGGTATGGACGAATTGTCGGAAGAGGACAAGATGGCCGTGGCCCGCGCCCGAAAGATTCAGCGCTTCCTCTCGCAGCCGTTTCACGTCGCCGAGGCTTTCACGGGATCGCCCGGCAAGTACGTGAAGCTCAAGGACACCGTCCGGAGCTTCAAGGAGATCCTCGACGGCAAATATGACCATCTTCCGGAACAGGCCTTCTACATGGTCGGCCCTATTGAGGAAGTCATTGCCAAGGCAGAGAAAATGGGGATCAAGGTCTAGTGGCAGGCAAGATCCTTCTCGAAGTCGTCACGCCGGAGAAGCAGCTGCTGAGTCAGCAGGTGGATGAAGTCATCGCGCCTGGTTCGGAGGGTGACTTCGGTGTGTTGCCAGGCCATTGCCATTTCCTGTCCACATTACGCATCGGAGAACTCCGCTATCGCGTTGGCGATCAGACCAACCATATGGCGGTCCTCTGGGGCTTTGCCGAGGTCACGCCCATCAAAGTGACGATCATGGCTGAGATCGCTGAGAAAGCTCAAGATATTGATGTTGGCCGCGCCCAAGCTGCGGTCGAGAAGGCCGAGCAACGTTTAAAGGCCGGCGGCTTGCCGTCCGAAGTCAAAGAAGCCGAAATCAGCCTCGAAAAAGCTCGCCTCCGCAAGAAGATCGCCGAACGCGCCCGTAAGTCCGGACACGCCTAGCTTCAACTTCGAAAAAGCCAACCTCTTTCCTCCTGTCTCCGGCAATCATCGCACGCCGCACCCAGCCCTACGACATTGCAATTGACCAAGGCTCTTTAGTAGCGTGTGCGCCATGATCACCGAATTCATCGTGACCTCTGGAGAGCAGCCGAAACGGCTCGATGTCTTCCTCGTGAATCGGGAACGAGACATCTCGCGCTCTGCGCTGAAACGGCTGATCGATCTGGGACGCATCAGGATCAACGGTCAGGCGGTAAAGCCCAGCCAGAAAATCAAACCCGGCGACAGGATCACAATGGATGTGCCGAAGCCGGAGCCGCTGGAGCTCAAAGGCGAGGCGATTCCGCTGGACGTGCTTTTCGAAGACGATCATCTCCTTGTGCTGAACAAACCGTCTGGGATTGTGGTCCATCCGGCCCCAGGGAATTGGAGTGGCACTTTGGTCAATGCCCTGCTCCACCACTTTCAAACCTCCGGGGGGACGGTTTCGGCCATTGGTGGGAAAGAACGGCCTGGGCTTGTTCATCGTCTGGATAAGGAGACCTCCGGCGTGATGGTCATTGCCAAAACCGACCAGGCCCATCGCCACCTGGCAGCGCAGTTCAAACAACATACGATCAAGCGCGTGTATGAGGCGTTAATCTTTGGGGTGCCGAAGAGAGGCCATGGCCTGATCGAGCTGGCCATCGGCAGGGATTCAAGAGAGCGCAAGAAGTTTTCGGCTAAGACGTCCCGACCCAAGGATTCCGTGACCGAGTACAAAGTTGACAAGCGTTTTGGCAAGATGGCAGCTCATGTCCAGCTCCATCCGAGAACGGGACGCACACATCAACTC
The DNA here is from genome assembly GCA_046717045.1 of Nitrospiraceae bacterium. Lineage (GTDB taxonomy): Bacteria > Nitrospirota > Nitrospiria > Nitrospirales > Nitrospiraceae > JBKJWE01. The sequence continues at coordinate 12,280 of JBKJWE010000467.1, forward strand.
AGGGTACACCTCACGTCGCTGGGCCATCCGATCCTCGGCGATCCAACCTACGGAGGGCGCAAGGTAAGCGTTATCGAAGGGATCAACATTCCGCGGGTCATGCTCCACGCCAGAACCC
>JBKJWE010000468.1:0-3182 GCA_046717045.1 Nitrospiraceae bacterium
CGGTGGACGTACTCGCCCGGTCCACGAAGCCACTCCCGCAACCGACTGCCATCGCCGTGTTCAGGATCAGACTACTGACCAACGGGGTATGGGGCTTGACCATGACCGGCCTCCTTTAGCGAGATCATCAGATAAAAGAGTTTAAAGTAATTCTATGCCGCTGGATGGAGGGCAGTCTGGTTACAATTGCTCAGTTTGGAACAATTAATGAGGCGGCAGCATGACTCTGCTCCCTGCGCGAAGATCAGCAGTGACAAGGGAAATTAGTCGTGGGAGACGGAAAAAGGGGCTAGCTCACTCCACTTTTTGTTCTCTCCTTTGGCGCGCCTTGACAGACCTCGAAGGACAGCCTAGCCTGGCATCACCTACCCAGCCCCAGGAGATGCCACGGAGTCGACTCATGAAATCCAAGAAAGTAGAAAATACAACTAAGAAACCCGCTGGCCGCACTCCGCCCGGTGCTCAAACATCTTTCGGGTCAAAATATGCTCATGAACACATCGTGAAACGCGCCTATGAAATCTACCAACGACGAATCCGCCAGGGGGCTTTGGACGACTGGCTCCAGGCGGAGCGGGAGTTTCTCCAACAAGAGGGGAATCCTGCGATGCCACATCGTGGCGGTTATGCCGGTCAGGAACAGGAATAATAAAGGAGAATCTCATGAGACGATCGTACATCTCCGGACTGGTAGCGGCTTGTTTCGTCGTCTTTGGCGCCGCCCTTGCGCAGGCCGAAATCCTCGCGATGCTCAACTATGAATCCAAAGCCGAAACGATGGTTCGGAAAGAAGGATTGGCCATCATCGACGTGGACCCGAAGTCCCCGACGTTTGGAAAACTGTTGATGGATATCCCGCTCCCGCCCGATCTGGTGGCACACCATGTCTTTTATAACCGCGACCAGAGCAAGGCCTACGTGACCGCACTGGGAAAGAGTATGCTCCATGTTCTGGACATGACTCGGTTCCCATACCGTATGAAGCTTGTGGAAACTCCAGGCTGTCAGGTGCTGGAGGACATAGTGTTCTCTCAAGACAATCGCACCTGGTATCTCACCTGTATGGGGTCGAGCACGGTGGTGATTGGAGATGCGACGACGGATAAACCGCTCAAAACCATCAGTGCGCCGGCGCCTGGACCTCCCTTTATCAGTCATCCACACGGCATCACGATCCACAACGGTATCGATCGCATCCTCGTCACCAGCACAGTAAACCCAACGGATTTAGCGGAAGCCGGAGAAACGGTGACCGTGCTTGAAGCCAGCAGCGGGAAAGTGCTGTCGACCCACAAGGTCTCCCTGAAGCCTTCGCCTTCGAAAGCCGCGCCGGTTGAAGTCATGTTCTCCCATGGCGCGGAGCCTCCCGTGGTCCACATCACGGGGATGCTCGAAGGCACGCTGTGGGCCGGCCTGTGGAATCCGACCTCCAAGGACTTCAGCTTTCAGCAAGTTGACGACTATAGCGCCCGAGGCCACGGGATGCCTCTGGAGATGCTTTACAACCGAAAAGGGGACCGTTTGTTTGTTTCCACCGCCAAGCCGGGCCATGTGAACGTCTATGACAACACCGATCCTCAGCACCCGAAGTTCCTCAAGGCGATCCCCGCAGCTCCCGGTGCTCACCACATGGTCCTCTCTCCCGATGAGCAATACTTGTTTGTCCAGAACAGTCTCTTGAATCTGCCGGGGATCAGTGACGGCTCGATCACCGTGATCGACGTGGCGAAGGGCGAGCCCCTTGCCAGGATCGACACACTGAAAAATCAGGGTTTCAACCCCAACTGCATTGTGCTTCTGCCAATGGGCCAGGGCCATTGAAAATAAACGGCGGCTCCCGGTACGACTCAAAGGAGGAGTGATGACATATGAGTGCCGACTGGAGTAGCGCTCTGCTGGACTCCACTCGTTGCGGCCCTGCTCGTGCTGTCGCCTTTTTCTGAAGCCTCAGTGCAACCGGGCCGAGCCCGGATGCCAAGGTCTGCAAGCTGTTGCCGATAGCCGATCTTGAGGCTCGCTACGGCTACAAGCCGCAACGCGTGAGCGGGACCGATGGAGACTCGCTCTCGATCTGCACCGTGACGTTCGGGGCGAACACCGCGAGGCTGGAAAGCGCGCTGCGCGGCACGGCTGGCCTGCCGACGAGCATCCCCATGGGGTTGGAGGGGGTCAAGGCGATGCTGACAGGTTCGAAGGGGCTTCACCTCGTCGAGACCAAGGACTTCGGCCGCGTTGACTGCTACAGCACCAAGCTGTCGGGCGTGGGGGGGTCCTCAGAGGTATTTTACTCGACGGTGTGCTTCATCGAGGATGGCAGATATCTGAACTTCACGATGTCGCATCCGGATCCCACGCGCATCACTTTCGACATCGTCAAACCGATCGTCGAGAAAATAGCGACGCCGCCAAAATAAGGGCACAAGAGAAGGTATCGGGAGTCTTTGGCCAATTGACCTTTCCTTACGCGTAACCTTCTTACCCACCCAACCCCGGCGACTATCTCACCCGCCCACCCACCGATTGCTGCGCAATCGATAACCCGAGCCGCGCCTTATCCCAGACAAACACCGCCAATCAGGACTCGTTCAGCCATTCCATCCATTTGTCATGCGACAGTCACTTGCGGTAGCGTACTCGCATCGTGGAATACTCCTTCACCTGTCCCCTCTGCGGCGCAGAAATTTCGATGGTCCTGGACCTCTCGGTCCACCGTCACACCTACGTCGAAGACTGTGAAGTGTGCTGCAATCCTCTCGAGATCAGTTATACCGTGGAAGACGATGCCCTCGTCGACTTCGAGGCCAAGACCATGGAATAGTTGGTGCTTGGCAAATGGAGGGGCACGAGGACAGGCCGACCTACTGAGAGGTGTCTCATGAGCAGCGAGAGCGGAATGTTTGCCGAAGAGGAGTCTTCCGAAGCCTATTGGCGAACCAGGACGATGGCGACAGGACTTCTGCTCTTCATGGCCGGTCTATTTGTCGTCGCGCTGGTCTGGCAACAGTCCTATCCGTCATTGGCGTGGCTCCGTGCCTTTGCAGAGGCGGCCATGGTGGGCGCGCTCGCGGACTGGTACGCCGTCACGGCGCTGTTCAGACAGCCGCTCGGCCTGCCGATTCCGCACACGGAGATCATTCCGCGCAACAAGGATCGCATCGCCTCCAGCATCGGAAGCCTGACCC
>JBKJWE010000469.1:0-5042 GCA_046717045.1 Nitrospiraceae bacterium
ACCTAAGATGACGATGATGAATCTGTATCAACTTGCGAATTGTTCCATCCTTCTCAGCGCCCTGACAACGTCAGCCTTCGACATGGAGTCGCTGGTCATTGCCGCATCCCCGAGTGTGGCGGTGCCAGTCGAAGCCTTGAGCCGCCAGTTCGAAGCCGCGCATCCGAACGTACGGGTGCGGCTCTACCTCGATTCGGGTCTTGACATCAGACGGACTATCGCCGGGATGGAGAACAGCTCGATAGGGCAATACTTCATCGGCTCAGGCCCAATCCATCTCGTAGCGCCGGGTGGCGACGAACTCATTACGCGTTTGGAGCAAAAATATTATGTGCTGCCGGGGACCAGCCGACCCTATGCAGAGGTACCGCTGGTCATGGTCGTGCCCGAGGCGCTGGTCGAAGCGCCGACCTCGTTCGAGACTTTGGCCCAGGACCAGACATTGCGGATTGCGATCGGTGACCCACAGCTGACCGTGCTGGGGCAAAAGACCAAGGAACTCCTGACTGCCGTCGGGGTGTGGAGCAAGGTAGAGAGCCGACTGGATCGGGCGAACGATACCCGCTCGGTGCTGGATCATCTCTTGAGCGGGCAGGCCGATGTCGGGATCCTGTTCGGACCTGACGCGGTACAGGAAAGCCAACGTATCCGCGTAGTGGCCGTCTCAGATAGCCGAACAGTTCGACCGCGGGTCCATTCGATGGCGATGGAACGATATTGTCCGAACCGCCCACTCTGCGCGGAGTTTCTCGATTTTATTCAGTCCCCTGATGCGCAGGCTGTGCTCAAACGTCTGGGTTATGCCTCTCCCGCACAGGACCCTGCCCAATAGGCTCGGCGAGGTCAGAAATGCCGCGAGGCCAATTCACGTGGAGGAAATTGATGCTTGGATATAGCGCTGTGATGTCATTACGGATGTGCGGCGGTTTGCAGATGTGTGTGTTGCTCGTAGGAATGATGTCGGGAGGCTGCGCCCGACTGCCTTATACCACCCAGGTGGTGCATGAGGATCGACGCGTCTTCGTCGCGCTGCAACGCGAGCCTCACCCCGGGTCCTATAGCCATCCCGTGCAGCTTCAAGGCCACGAACTTTCCGCAGTCCTCGCCGGCTTCTCATTCCGCGAAAAACAGAGGTTGCCCCTCCGATGGTACGCCGAAGAAGTGCCGCCGAAACAGATGCTCCGTTCCGACGAACTACAAGCCGTCGTGCCATTCTTGGTCGAGGCGCTGCAGAAGGCTAGTCCCGATGAACGAATCTATTTTCAAGTGTTGGCTCCGGGAATGAATCCTTCCTATGAGCGCGATACGACCGCGGGCTGGATCGCGGTGCACGAACCGTATCTGCATCTCACACTCGAACACTACCACGCGCAGTTTCCCGTCAGGAAAGAGGAGCAGTGGGACCTCCGTTATCCCGCCCTACCGCCTGAGCCAGGCACGTATCTGCTGTACTTCGAGCCAGGACGGTTTTGGGGAACAGATCCAATAACCGGTCAGCCCTCCGTACAACTTCGTGAATTTCTGAAGTCGGCGGCTTCACCTTCAACGAAATAGCCATTTCATTCCAACTCATTCGTGGAGATGCGCGATGAAAGTATTGAGAATCTGTGACCGAATCGGACAGGGGAATCGAAGGGCTAACACCATTATCGTAGTGGGCATACTATTCTTCACGAGCATGCTCCCGTATTCCGTGGACGCAGTGGAGTCTGGAAAACTGGTAGAAAAAAATGGGCAATACGTCTTCGTCGAACACATGGATCCGGCGACGCGGCTCTTATTGGAGCGGGCCTATGAAAAGGGCATCATCACCCAGGAGGAACGGGACAAGGCCATCAAAGATTCCGAAGCCCGCGCCTATCTCGCACAGCCGAGCTTCAAGCTCTGGTACGACCGGGGCTTCAATCTGTCGATGAACGATAACGCCTTTCTGCTCAAGATTCGCGGGCGTCTCATGCTGCGCGAAACGACCCGCTGGAGAAACGATGCCTGGAGAAATCCTGGGGATGCGAAGAATTTTCCGGAACTGTTGGGGGTATTCGGAGATTACCGCGCAAATCGCTCGGAAGATTTTGCCTCGCAATTTAATTTGCGCCGAGCCCGGTTGTTGTTTTTGGGGCATTTGATCAATCCGGATTTCAAATATTTTCTGCAGCTCGGATTTGAAACAGCCGAAAACGCGCAGACGCCCGGTTCAGTCAACTTACTGGACTACTACTTTCTGAGCACGCACTATCCTTTGTTCAACGTCCAAGCCGGCCAATATAAGGTGTTCTTCAATCGCGCTCAGATTAATAACACGGCTTCGATGCAATTCGCTGAACGAGCCCCTGTACAAGACGCCTTTACCGCCAGCGGGCTCAATCGTCGGGATATCGGCCTCACCATTATGAACGATGATGAAATCTATCCGGTAAACTACTACCTCGGCGTCTTCAATGGCGCCGGTCCATTGTTCAACCGGTACGGGACATTCAATAGCGAAGAGGTCACGGCGGGCTGTCCCGGTGGACAAACCGGGGGAAACCCCTTTCCATCTCCGGCCGGTTGTCCCATCAACACTCGGAATCTCAATGCGAATTTTCGCAACGAGATCGACAAACTGATGTATGCAGGCCGATTGCAATGGAATATCGTCGGGCGGCCCGGCTATGGCGAAGGCGACCTCGCCTATTCAGAGTCACCGCAAATGGCGGTCGGTGGAGGGGTAGCTTACAATCCCGGAATCAACACGAGCACCGACAATGCGTTTGTGGGCATCGATCTGGCCAATTTGAACTTCCGCCGGCAATTGGCGACATTCGGCAACGGCCGGCAACTGGGATGGGGTGTCGTGAATTACTTCACCCATGGGTTCGACGGCGTGTTCAAGTATCGGGGCTTTTCCTTGCAAGGCGAATACTACTTTAAAAATATTGAGCGGACGTTCAAAGGGGCCCCCTGTCTTCAGACGACTGGAGTCGGAGGTCCTTGTACGGCGACCACTCCAGGTTTATTAGGCAATACGACCGGATGGTATGTTCAATCCGGCTACTATCTGATTCCGCGCAAGCTGGAAGTGGCGGCTCGCTATTCCTATTGGGATCCGGACACCAACGCGGCCGGCGATCTGATCAAGCAGGTGGATGCGTCGCTCAATTGGTATCCGTTTGGGACCTATGACTATCAAATCATGCTGACCTACTCGAATATGGCGATGGGCACGGGAGGATATACGATCGGCCGCAGCAGTCCCCTCCCGAGTACAGGAGGCTCACAAAGTACTGTTCCCTGTCCGGCAACATTCGCTTCTGGATGCGTGCCTGTTGATGCCCGGGGGGGGACCCTGATTGAGAATATGATTCGCGTGCAATTTCAAATTTTCTTCTGAGGCTGGAAGGGAGGTCTATGATCGCAAGAAAGATTCATGGGAAGGGGATCTCGAGTGATATCTTGGGCAGCTACCGCACGACTCATGGAGGCAGTATCTGTGCAGAAGGTACGATTACCAATTGGGTTGCAGGGGTCATTCACTCTCAGCATATAGGACTTGTGCGAACGGGCGTCCGAATCAAAGTAATGGAACGAACAGATCTCCGTGTCAGGTGGCCGATTGGAGATGAGCGATGCTTGGTTGTCGGACAGCGAGTGGTTGCTACGATTCCCGCTGAGGCCGTTCGCTTGGAAGCGGGGATGTTTCGGCGGAGCAAACAGCGCTGGAATCGTTGGATCGGACGCATTGTGTTGGTGGAGTCCGGGGAAGCGGGGATGGTCTATACGGTCAAGATCTATGGCGAAAGCTGGACGCTGAAGAGTTATGGTCCCGTAACGGGGGCGCGACAGCCGAGCAAAACCTGGGATGTCGTCAATGTAGTCGTGGACCCGCAGAGAGTCGAGCTTGATATGAGATCCTGGTACCAAGAAGCGGATGTCCTGCTGAGTTTTCAAGAAGATAAAGGAAGGATGCGCACATGACTAAGCTGAAGCATCTTATGCGAGGATTATATGACACCGGTTGGGCTGCACCGTTCGCATTCGTCTTGATCGTACTCATGTTTCCGAACCTCTCTCTTGGGGCCGAAGAAATCACGATTGCGGCGGCATCGGACTTGAATTTTGCCATGAAGGATCTCGTGGCCGACTATGAAAAGATCACCGGAAATCATGTGAAACTCTCGCTAGGATCGTCCGGGAACTTTTTTGCGCAGATTCAGAACGGTGCGCCGTTCGATCTGTATTTTTCCGCCGATATCGGATACCCCAGAAAATTGGAAGAAGCGGGTTTGACGGTGCCGGGATCATTGTATCGTTATGCGGTTGGACGGATTGTCGTCTGGACCGGTCATGAATCGCGCATCAATGTGGCAAAAGGCTTCGATGCGTTGCGTGACCCGAACGTCAAGAAAATCGCCATCGCGAATCCCAAACATGCTCCCTACGGACGTGCCGCTGTCGCCGCGATGGAACGGTTCAAGGTCTACGAGCAGGTCAAAGACCGGCTTGTCTTGGGAGAGAATATCTCCCAAGCCGCCCAGTTCATCGAATCCGGCGCGTGCGACATCGGGATTATCGCACTGTCCTTAGCGCTGGCGCCGACGATGAAGACCCGAGGAACCTACTGGGAGGTTCCGGAGGGTGCATATCCGCTGCTCGAACAAGGCGCGGTGATCTTGAAACAATCGAAGAATCAAGACGCGGCAAGGAAGTTTCTGGAATATATGAAAGGCGCTCAAGGACAGGAGATTATGAAGCGGTATGGATTTATCTTGCCCCATTAAGCCATGGAAGCTGGTCATGGGCGTGGGGTTTTTGCTCCTACTCGCCGGCTGTTCCGACGCCGTGCGGCTCACGCATGAAACGGAGGCCGGAGGCATCGTGACCTATTTGTTTAAAGAGGATCGTGGTGGTCCGATGGGATCGCTTCATCGCAAAGACGCCTTGAAAGTGATCGACGAGAAATGTCCTGCCGGGTACACCGTTGTTCGTGACGGGGAAGTGGGAGGCTATGCCAGCGTGTCGAGCGTGGAGGGTCAGGAAGGGGAAGTGACCGGCCGGCGCTGGGG
>JBKJWE010000470.1:0-6909 GCA_046717045.1 Nitrospiraceae bacterium
GACCGAGCACGATGCCCAGAATCAGAGGAGCCGGCTCGCAATCAAGCTTGGCGCAAAGGTAACCAAAACACGGCAAAGAATGCGATGACATTAGAGGTCAAATACATTCGAGCTTACGTTGTAGGTGTCGATGCAACAGAAGACGACGATCGACGGGAAGTGAAATCGATAGGGCACGCGCAGGAGCTTCACCCACAAGCCCACAAGAGGCAAGTTGAGAACGACTAAGATCAGGTTGCCGATCCACATGCCGACAATAACAACCCAGAAAAGACCGGGCCGGTCAGTCATCACCCTTGGCCCCGGCGAGATTGCCCATGGATCATCATCGCGCCAATCATCATCGCCATTGTGGGATTTGAATGGAATTCCGAGCGTCAGCATCGGGATTAACGACGTCTGCGCTCCGGCATTGTTGGCCGGACTCGGGAGCCTATGCCGTGGAGAAACTCCCTCGGCCAACCGCGATCAAACGTCCCTCTGCATCGGTGACATCAATGTCTACGCGGGCGACCGTGCGACCTGCCCTGAGCACTCGCGCACTGGCTGTCAGCCTCGCGCTGTTCGCGGGCCGCAAGTAATCGATGCGCAGATCGATTGTTGGCGCCATGCGGCCAATTTTTATGGCGACGGCAGCATGTCCAACCATGTCGATCAGACTAGCGATCACTCCACCGTGGAATGCCTTATCGCCAGGAGCGCGTGCAAGAACGTCCCGAAATTCGATCGCAACCGTTGCAGTGCCTTGATCCTTGTCAGCTTGGACAGGACGAGGACGGATGAGGCTGTGAAAAGGCGGGCCCTCCATCTCGGACCTCAACAAAGCCAAAGAATCGTCCTCTTTGGATGTCATCCCGCTTTGGCGTGCCAACGAATTGGCTGTGGCTTGACACGTCCCTCTGCTATCCAATCAAGCACATCACGCTTACGCACTTTGCCGCTTGCGGTAAGTGGTATTTCGTCGACTGCCAGAAAATACTCAGGCATGTCGTACTTCGAGAGTCCTTCGACATCGAGATGCGAAAGAAGCTCATCGGGAGTAGCAACTTTGCCCGGCTGAAACATCACCGCTAGGCAGACCCGCTCGCCAAGACGCTGATCGTTCACCGGGACCGCGGCGACCCGTTGGACCAAACCGTGGGTGCCGGCCAACGCCTCTATCCTGGCTGGATAGATGTTGTGTCCGCCGCGAATAATCACATCCTTCTTGCGACCGGTAATGCGCAGGTACCCGTTCTCGTCCACCCAGCCGAGGTCACCTGTCATGAACCAGCCCTCGCGATTGAAGGACTCTTCAGTCGTTTTCTGGTCGTCGAAATATCCCAGCATCAGGCTAGCGCCTCGACTACCGATCTGTCCGATCTCGCGGGGTGGCAATTCCCGGTCTTGATTGTCTCGATCGTAGATTCGGACTTCGTATCCCGGGCACGACTTGCCACAGCTCTCAATGATGAGCTTGGGATCGTCATCAGGAAGAGTATATTGGTGAGAGCAGGTTTCGGTCATACCGTAACCGCTTTGGGGCGTAATGCCGTATTTCAGCAGATCGGCCACCAACTCCGGCGGCGCAGATGCCCCCGATATGCGAAACCCCTGAAGTTTGCCGATGCCTGAAAGATTGCGAGACTTGACCTCAGCGAGCAAGTCGACGGCGTGCGTGGGGACGCCAACGAGAAATGTGGTTCCGGTCTCCATCAAACGATCGACGAGGCTCGCCGCACGCGGCAGGTCGTGAATTACCAGTTGGCCGCCGACTGCAAGTGCCATGATCATCGCGCCGAAACCGAGATTGTGGCTTTGAGGACTTAGAGAGTAAACGACCGAGTGGTTTCCGATCTTCCAATCCGAAGAAAGTGCGCGCGCATTCGCAAGAAGCGTATTGTCGCTATGCATCACGCCCTTCGGTTGCCCTGTCGTACCGGAAGTAAACGCGAGATAGAGGATACGATCCGGGTTCTGCGCTGCCGGCGGTGATGCGAGTGCGTGCGAGTGGGCGCTAGTTTCCACCAGCTTTTTTCTGCCGGCTCCCTCGAGACGATAGATCTTTACGATACTCTCCACTTCGGACAAGCGGGCGAACAAGTCGTGTTTTGAAGCGTCTGCGCCGTACCCTACTTCGGCAACAATCGCTGCAGCTCGCATCCTCTTTAGGAGCTCAATGATGTCTCCAACGGTATGATCGCGATGGAGAGAAGGGCAACAAACATAGCCATTACGGCTGCAAGCAAGTAGCGCGATTATGGTCTCCGGTCGGCTCGGAAGCCAAACCGCAATTCTCTGACCGGCAACAATGCCGTTGCTCGCGAGGTCCGAGGCAAAGGCATCGGCTTGCTCGATCAATTCCCCGTAGGTCAGATCGCCGCGAGCGCTGCGGACGGCTACGCGATTTGGGGCCTGTTTCGCGTGAGCAAGTACCAGCGAATAAACGGTGTCGTTGCGCCAAAAGCCGGATCTATAGAACTCCCGAAATCGATCAGTATGGAACAGGGTCAGTAGGGTATTTGCCATCAGTCGCATCCGCTTTTTCCACTTTCGACACACTAGGGATGTCGTCGAAAGTTCACGTTAGTTCAGTAGCTTAATGGCTTTGTCCAGGCGGGAGACAAAATCTGTTTTATTTTTTATACAGTGGCCTATAGTATTACAAGCCTCAAGCGGAGTTGTCCAAATCCGAGCGATGAATTTTTCGGAAACAGTGCAAGACTTGGCGAGCGCCAACCGGATTCTTGCAAACGAGGGTGTTTTGGACGCTTTCGGCCATGTAAGCGTGCGCCATCCTGTTGATTCTAATCGGTTCTATCTGTCACGGTCGCGGGCTCCAGAGTTGGTGGTCTCCGACGACATCGTCGAATTTGACCTGTCTTCCAAGCCTATCGCCGCTTACGAGAGGGCACTCTATTCGGAGCGGGTAATCCATGGCGCGATCTATTCGGTCCGCCCTGATGTCCAGGCCATTTGTCACCATCATTCTCCGGCCGTTCTGCCGTTCTGCCTGACCGATCTGAAATTTTCCGTGGTGACACAACTTGGTGCCACAATCGGCCGAAACGTCCCGTGTTGGGATCAGAGAGATGAGTTTGGTGCCACCAATCATCTAGTGACACGCCGGGAAGAAGCTGCCTCGCTGGCACGATGTCTTGGCAGCAACAATATGGTGCTGATGAAGCGCCATGGAGCCACCGTCGTAGGGTCGAGCCTCCGCGAACTGGCGTTTCGGTCCGTCTATAGCTGTCGGGATGCCGATCTTCAGCTTCGTGCTCATGCCTACGGTCCAGTAGATGCACTTTCGGAGGCCGAAGTTGATCTGGCATCGAAGTTTCCGGAATCAACGATCGCGCGAGGCTGGGCGCTCTGGTGCGCGCGTCTCGGTATCTCGCACCGCGAATGAACGTCTGTGGTGGCAGGATGCTCCTCTTCTCTCCGCAGGCTCGCCTGCGTGCAGCGCCGAAACCGATGTCACTAGAGCAGCGCCTTCGCTCGGCCTTCGGAGTGTTCCGAATAGAGCAGCGGCTTACTGCGCGCGGTGCGGACGAAGTTCGGCTTGAAAACGGCTTAAACAGTAGCAATCGCATCGACCCTTGCCAGTCGTGCGATTCCAATCTCAATGGAGGAGTTATTCATGGCGATGACAATGACGGGGAAGCAGCAACTTTCAGCTTCGCGGGACGTCGTCTGGTCGAAGCTCAACGATCCACTTGTCCTCAAGGAATGCATACCGGGCTGTGAGGAACTCTTGGTGATTGCCGAGAATGAGTATCAGGTCGTGGCAACAAACAAGATCGGTCCAGTGAAAGCCCGCTTCAAGGGCAAGGTGAGGCTTACTGATTTGGAGCCACCGAACGGCTACAAGATTGTTGGAGAGGGAGACGGTGGTATCGCCGGTTTCGCCAAGGGCGCCGCACGGGTTGCATTAACCGACAGCGAAGCGGGAACGCTTTTGTCGTACTCGGTGGAAGCTCAGATTGGCGGAAAGCTTGCTCAGCTCGGTCAGCGGCTGATCAACGGCGCCGCAAAGAAGCTCGCTGACGATTTTTTCAATCGGTTTGCCGCAGCAGTCAAAGAGCCGGCATAGGAGCCCGTGGTGGGACCAGCGGCTGTTCTCTTCGGCATGTTTGACTGCGATAGGCCTTGTAGCCCGCCGCATTGATGGGATTAGCAGTATGCTAGACGATGGATCGGTTGAGCCTGCGAGCTTCCGCCAAACGATGGGTCACTTTTGTACGGGAGTTGTCGTCGTCACTAGTTATGACCGTGGCGAACCTGTCGGATTTACAGCGCAATCGCTCGTTTCTTTGTCGCTTGAACCTGCGCTCATCGGCTTTTCTCCGGCCAAAACAAGTGAAACCTGGCCGAGACTGCGCAATGCAAAGAAGTTTTGCGTCAACATTCTCAGCGACGACCAGTACGCACTCTGCCGTGCGTTCTCGCGTCGGTCTGGTGATCGTTTTACTGACGTAGGGTGGCAAAATTGTCCTTCTGGCCTGCCCGTTCTCAATGGCGCGCTTGCCTACATCAGTTGTACGCTTCAAGCGGAGCACGACACTGGCGATCATTTCTTTGTGGTGGGCCGCGTGGTCGAACTTGACGTACTGAGACCTGCGGACGAACCGCTATTGTTTTTTAAAGGAGAGATCCGGCCGGGCCTCGGAAGAGGTCAATAAACCTGGCAGAACTCGATAGCAGGATTTGACGATCGATGACGCCTGGTTCGGATGATGATCTCGCGATCCTTTCGAGGCTTAACAAGGCCTCCCTGATCTCTTTGTTTGACGGCCAACTGATCGATGGCGAGTCGCTGCGCGAGCAGCGCGCGCAATCCGCGCAGTCAAGCAAACGCCTTCCTCTCAGCGCCAGCTCCTCGCTGATTATTTGGCGTACGAAAGAGAGCTTGAAAGACACTGTGGCGAAGACGCAAGTAGACTGCATCTGGGCCGGAGTCGCGTTGATATCAATCGCACGCGACATAGGTTGCGACAACGCTCGTTGTTGCTGAACGTAGCGGGAGGCCTCGACGAGTTACGTGGAGCGCTTTTGACGCTGTCAGATCAGGGAAGGCACGAAATCGTGCCAAGTTTCACAGGGCCGTGAGTTTTATGATGCCGTTTGGTGGAATGAAGCGCTCAGGCATCGGCCGCGAGAACGGCATAGAGGCAATAAAGGCGTTCCTGGAAACCAAAAGCGTTTGGCTTTCGTACGCAGAGGGCGCGTCGGCGAACCCGTTTGTAATGAGATAAGTCCCGGCTTTATGGCCACCTGAACTGCTCACCGTGTCACACCGTCGCGGATTGTACTATTTTTGGCCATTGTTACAAAATGTGCTTGTGGGGCCAGAAATCCTCTGCTTCTCTATTGGTGTTCCGCCGCCAAGAACGAAGAAGACATGCTCGCTTGCGGGCTAAAGTCGCAAAGGAGATGCGTGGATCGTGCCTAAGCACAAAATGAAGCTCGGAATGTTTATCCGACCGAGCGGTCATCATATCGCGAGCTGGCGGCACCCTCGCGCATCTGCCGACGCCGGCATCAATTTTCCGCATTTCGTGGAGATGGCGCAGATCGCGGAGCGCGGTCTTTTCGATATGTTGTTTTCAGCAGATCAACACACGATCTGGACAGTGACGGAGTCTGCAATCGATCGAGTGCACTACAGCAACTGGATCGAGCCCTACGCGCTGCTATCCGCATTGTCGACCTGTACCAAAAATATTGGTCTCGTGTGCACCGCGAGCACAAGCTTCGAGCAGCCTTATACAATTGCGCGGAAGTTCGCATCGCTCGACTTGATAAGTGGAGGGCGATCTGGATGGAACGTCGTTACTTCTAGCAACGAAACCGAGTCGCAGAATTTCGGCGCCCAACCCCATCTCGAAAGAGCGGAGCGCTACACGCGCGCGCGAGAATTCGTGGATGTCGTGAGAGGCCTTTGGGACTCTTGGGATGACGGAGCTTTTGTTCGGAACAAGGAATCCGGCGTTTTTCTTGACCGTTCCAAGATGCATGAGCTCGATCATCATGGCGAGTATTTTGACGTACGCGGTCCGCTGAACGTGGCGCGTTCTCCGCAAGGTCAGCCGGTGATTGTGCAAGCCGGGGCGTCTGACGATGGCCGCCAGCTCGCTGCTGAAACCGCGGAGGTGGCTTTTTCCGCGACGGATTCAATCGAGCATTCGCGTGAGTTTTATGCTGACGTCAAAGGGCGTATGGTTCGATACGGGCGAATGCCTGACGACCTAAGGATAATGCCTGGCCTCTCAGTGATGGTCGCGCCGACGCGTTCGGAAGCGGAAGCCAGGTATCAGGCGCTGCAAGATCTGCTGCAGCCAGAACTTGGTGTGGCCTTGATGTCGCGTCGGATCGGCTTCGATCTGACGGGCTATCCGCTCGACGAGCCGCTGCCTGAAATGCCGCAGAACAACAACGACAGCCGATCCGATATGGTTAAGGGTTGGGCCGGCAAAGGCGCACCAACACTGCGTGAACTCTATCAGCGCTTCGCTGGAGCGCGCGGACATGTGTCTATCGTTGGTAACCCTACAGACGTAGCCGATTTTATGGAAAACTGGGTAGCCTCCGATGCCTGCGACGGTTTCAACCTAGTGCCTCCTTACTTCAACGACTGCCTGAGCGATTTTGTCGAGCTTGTCGTTCCGGAGCTTCAGCGCCGAGGAATTTACCGAACCGCATACGAAGGTACGACGTTGCGCCAAAACTTGGGCCTGCCCGTTCCTCAAAGCCGTTATTCAGTGGCTGCGGCAGAATGATCATTCAGAACAACGAAAAACTGGACAAGGGAAATGAAGTGAACACTAACGCAAAAGGAATCAGCTTTATGAGAGGTATGATCGCCGTTTTAGCCGCGCTTCTGGCGTTCGTCGCAAGTACGTCTGCCCATGCACAGACATATCCGGTTCG
>JBKJWE010000471.1:0-16988 GCA_046717045.1 Nitrospiraceae bacterium
GTGATGGCCATCTTGCCTCCGAGACGATCGTACAGGGATTTCCTCCGAGACGATCGTACAGGGATTTCCCTGTCGGCATCGTTCCTGTTTGAGCACAGCCGACCAAAGCCAGCAACATCCCCGCTCCCGCTGCCACGAATTGCATCGGCCTATTCTTCATCGCCTTCATTCAGAAACCTCCTTCTGTTGACCCCCCCGTGGACATCCAATCCAGCTCGCACCACCCTTGACGCGGTACTGTACGGCTGCTAGGATCTATTCGTCTAGTATATTATTTGTATAATATTTATAGGTAATAACTATAGATCTGATCGCGTCATGGAACTGCGTCATCTCCGATATTTTCTTGCCGTCGCCGCCACGCAGAACTTCACGAGAGCCGCCGATCGCTTGCATGTCTCACAGCCCTCCCTTTCCGTTCAGATCCGCAACTTAGAAGATGAGTTGGGAACCCCCTTGTTCGACCGACTCGGCCGCACCGTGCAGCTGACCCAAGCTGGAGAATTGTTTCACGAACATGCAGAGCGTGCGATGCGCGAAATGGAACGGGCCACCCTGCTCGTGCAGGAACTCCAAGGCGCCCAACGAGGACGCCTGGTGGTGGGCACCCTGGCGACCGTGAATTCTTACCTGATTCCCTCGCTTGTCTCCCAATTCAAACAGCGATTCCCCGGGATCCATCTCCAAGTCCACTCACAGCCTTCGGCTGAGATCGTCAACGGTCTTCTGGCCAATCGACTCGACATCGGTATTTGCCTTCTTCCGATCTCCCACAAGGAATTGACGACCGTACCCCTGTTTGACGAACGCTTGGTGCTCGTGGCACCGGCGCGCTCTCGACTGACGCAGTCGCGTCTCCGTATGCAAGATTTGGCTGGGCTCCCGCTCATCTTGATGCCGGCGGACTATTGTCTGCGCAAGATGGTCGAGGCAGAGTGCGCCGAGGCGCGGATCAAGACTCAGGTCGTGCTTGAGATGACCTCCCCCGAAGGGATCCTGCAAGCCGTGGCGGAGGGGACTGGATTGACCATACTACCGGAATTGTATGTGCGCCTCAGGTTGGCTGGATCAAGGCTACGCATTATCGAACTGTACGACCCCGTTCCTCATCATTCAGTTGGATTAGCTTATGCAGCGCACCGACATCAAAATCGCGCCGCAAAGGAATTCGGCACCCTCTGCCAAACCACCATGGACGAGCTCTTAACCCGCCCAAAACAGCGTGGCAACCCACGCCACTTGGCCACGTCGAGAGCGCGTTGAGCCCCTTACACCGGGTCTTAGACGAGGCCGCCAATTCCTTGCAAGTTGCGAAGTCGTTCGATAGAATGATTAGAGACGGTATGTCCCACCACCAACGCCAACGTTGTTGCGAGATTACCCAGCTTGATCCCCATCTCCAAGGAGGAGTCGATGAAGGATTCGTTAAAGGTGTGTCTGCTGACCGGCGCCGTGCTGACCGGCTTCGGCACATCGGTGCCTCCAGGGTATGGCGAGCCCTACGAACTATCCAAGAACGACGTGATGGACGCCAAGGGCGTGAAAAGCGCGGAGGTCTCGCTCTTCGGCGTAAAGTTAGGCGACCCGGAGGCAAAAGCGGTGGACGCCCTGGTGAATGAAAAGATTCCGGGGGTCAAGGTGGAGCAAGAAGCCCTGTTCATTTTCTTGCTCGATCAACGTAAGCCAACTGGACCGATGGCCGGCGTCCGTGTTCAGGACGGGAAGGTCGATCTGATCTTTATCAATAACCGCTTTTCCCATAAAACTCGCGGTATTCTTCGCAACGTCTTGAACAGCGAAAGCCCGGAAGATATTCGAAAGCTATTGGGGCAGGAAGATTACGGCGATGAGAACGTGATGGGCGCCGTGCTGGCCTACGATAAGCAAGGGTTCGTCATTAACTATCTGGGTAAAGACGTCAACGTCGAATTTTCTCCCCTCCGGTAACCACAAGCTCTCCTTCTTTCGCATCCAATTCCACGCATCACCGCCACCATCCGGATTGTGCTGCGCGTTACGAGAGCCCTGCATGAGGGAAGAAACCGGCCCATCTCTCGGGGCTTAGTGGGGAGCCTCGGGGGTCTGGAGCCCGTAGCTGATGAGATTCGGCGCTATATTCCAGCGACGTTTGGAATTGAGAATCACGAGCAGGAGGTCGCTCCCGTTTTGGGAGACCTTGGCGATGAGACAGCGTCCCGCCTTTGAGGTAAATCCGGTCTTCACCCCTTCGACGCCAGGAATACGACCGAGCAACCGATTCGTATTGTGCAACAAATACGGCCGGTTGCCGTTCACAGGCATGATCATCGCACGTTCTTCACGGACTAACTGGCGAAAAACTGGGTTCTCGAGCGCGATGACGCTCAACACGGCAAGATTTTCAGCCGTCGAATAATGGTCGGCCTTGTCGAAGCCGCAGGCGTTGCTGAAATGCGTATCGCCGAGTCCGAGGGAGACCGCCTTGGCATTCATCAGCGTGACGAATTGCTCTTCGTCGCCACCGACATGCTCCACGGCCGCGAGACAGGCATCGTTGGCGGACACGATCAGCATTGCCTTGAGCAGATCTTCCAGTTTGAACACCCGCCCCGGTTTGACGCGCAGATGCGTCTTGTGGGCACGCGCTGCATTCTTGCTCACCGTCACGAGATCGTCCAACTGGCCCTTCTCCAGAATAACCAGGGCCGACATGATCTTCGTCAAACTGGCCGGGGATAGGCGTTTCCCTGAGTCGTGCTCATAGAGGATTCGCCCGCTGTTGAGTTCTTTCAGGAGAATGCTATGGGCTGGAATCTGACGCCAATGAAGCGGTTGATCAGTCTGACTGATGTTTCGGGCATGCGCCGAATGTATCGTGGACCGTTTGGCCCACGACGGAGCGGGAACGAATACGACAGCTGCGCCCAACGTCCCCGCAACCAGCATGACCCCGATGCGGGTGACAACAGAAAGCCTAACGTCGATAGGATTCATCATCATCGTGTCAGAGGGTAAAGGATTCGCGAACCTTCGATCCGCGGAATCCGCTATCGATGACCTTGTGAAAGAAGCGTAGCAGATCGGCCAGATCGATCCAGAATCCGCAGTTGAGGCAACGGGCATAGAGCCGTCGGTTCATCAGCGTATAGTGCCGTTCCACCATCATAAATCCTTTGCATTTCAAGCAATTCATCGTCGTCTCACGGGTGCCGATTCACCGGAGCCGATTCATAACCAGGGCCAGGCATCCAGCCAGCAACCCACCACCGAAAATCGTCGTGCTGAATGAGAGATAGGGGCTTCCACCGGCGGGATGAGTCCCGTCCAGCAGGTCCCGCACACCGCCTTGGACCATGAGAACAGACAGGGTCAGAAGCGCCCCGATACCAAACCACCACCCAAAGGATCTCACCAGGTCCTCGAACCGAGCCGTTGAAACCGCATAAAACCCCTGCCTGTCGGCCACTCTAGCCGAGGGTCTTCAAGCTGTCAAGCAACGCGAAGGTTGTACCCTTCCGCGCTATTGCGCCCAGACGATCTCGGTCAGGGACCCGTTGCGACCGGAACCGGAGTGGCCTTCAGACCGCGGTGGAGAAAGATCGAGACGCTGCCGTCGCCGTTGTCCGCCGTGACCAACCCCGGCTCTTCGGCTTCTTTCGTCGTGACACGAAACATCGCCACCGCAAAGGGACCAGATTTCGTCCGATAGTTCCTGGGAGGGTATTCAAATGTGCCGTCCCCGCGACCGAAAAGAATGGACAGATCGTTGGATTGAATATTGACAATGGCCACGTCGACGCGACGGTCGCCGTTAAAGTCGCGGGCCAGGCCGTAGTTGGGCCCGGCATTGGCGCCAGAATCATGTCCCGGCCGGAACGTCGCATTACCGTTGCCTAAAAACGTCGTGAAACTATCTTGCTCGCCATTGATGACGAGCAAGTCGCGAACACGATCATTGTTGAAGTCTCCAAAACTGACGCCCAGCGGCCGCTTCCCCGAACGGTAGTCGGTCGGCCCCCGAAACGTCCCATCTCCATTCCCCAGCCAAATTGACACGGCATTCGACATGGGACCGCCGTTCGTGACGACTAAGTCGACTTTGGCATCTCCATTGAGATCGGCAAGTGCGACCGAGGTGGGCGTGTCGCCGTACTCGTACTGAGCCCCGTGATTGAATTCGCCTGTCCCGGTACCGAGAAATACTTTGATCTTGTCGTTCCGCAAGGCCACGACGAGATCGGCTGCATGATCCCCATTGATATCGTCACTCGCAATGGCGATCGGCGTCCGATGCACGGGATAGCGAGGACCCTCTTCAAATTTTCCATCGGCTCGTCCGAACAGTACCGCGATTTCATCGCCCCCCGAACAGGCGAGAGCCACGTCGGGATACTGGTCTCGATTGAATTGACCGAATACCAGTGACCGAGGCTCTCGACAGACGCTTAATTGAACTTGATCGCGAAACGTTCCGTCGCCAACCCCAAGTAAGATCGAGAGCGTATTATTGCCCATGTTCGTTGTGACGAGGTCGGTGATGCCATCCTGATTGACGTCGATGGGGCTGACAGTCGTCGGATTCTTTCCGACCTTGTAGTTGGCAAAGTAATAGAACAGATCGGGGGGAATATACGGATCCTGCTTGGAACAGCCATCTGCCAGAATCAGGAGCAGGCCGGTGGCGACCGACCCCACATACCACAGCGCCCGACTTGATCGGCTGTTCACAGCTTCCATCACATCGGCACCTCAGAACAAGCCATCCTCGCCCAGCGTGCGTGGCCAGTATACAGACCAGCCCTTTCGCCTGGCAATCGGCTTACAATACCTAACCCACTGTCAAGGCAAGGTTTTTCTAATATTCATTTGAGAGCCGGCGACTTTGAAAAATGAGAGCCACTTGGGGTACAATACCGCTCTGCTTTAAGGAGGATTCCATGAGCGCAATGATGAAGATCCCGTTAACGATGTACGGCATCGCCGAAGTGCTGCAATGGTGCCACGACCGAAACAAGGGACGTATCCCGGGAGTGGACACCGCAGGGTTTCAGAAGATGAAAACTCTTTTGGCCGAGAAGCCGCAATCGGGTGACTATTTTACACTGGATCAGTTTTGGAAGAAGTCGGTCGTGTTGGATTTGACCGAAGAAGAAGTGGCGACGATCGACCGATGTCTCTACGACATCCCGAACCTTGATAGCGTGCAGCTTCCGCAGATCCGTCACAAATTCTGGCCGCAGGCGGCAGGCTCCCGCTAGAGACACCGACTGATCCGGACGATAGTCAAAAGGGGCCGTGGTGACACGGCCCCTTTTTTTTGCCGCACCCATCCCTTCCGCAAGTACTTATGAGACAGTTTCGTGGAGTGATCGGCCTGCGAGGATCAGCGAAGAGCGAACAGGACTATAGCGTCCCCTCGCCTTTGAGATAGCGACGAAAACGGCCCATCAACTCGGCCCCGAGCGTGCCACCATCCGGCTTCTTCGTGTCCGGATCGGCAAAGTGTCCTCGAATCTCCTGCAGTCTCTTTTCGGCCTGTTCATTGCCCTGCAGACGCTTTGTTTTTTCCAGTGCAGTGTCGAACGCATCGAAGGTCAGCTCGTTGTAGCCGAAGGAACGGATGCGCTTGACCGCCTTCATCATGGCTTGATTCCGGAAGGTCGTCAGATGCCCCGAATCGATCTCGCTCAGTCCAAGCTTCCGCGCACGGCGTTCCGCCGCTTTACGGATGCCGCTCCGCACAAAGTCCGGAGAGGTCTGTAACCGTTTCCAGGCTTCGTCTGTCCAGGCCACCCGTTCCTGGGGTGCGTCCCAGAGTTGGACCAGAATCGCTTCATCGATCCGAGTCAGGCCCTGCTCCCGTGCCAAATCTTCGGTGTCGCGCTTGAGCATATCTGTCACGAATTCGATCGCGATCGGAGGAGACTGCTTCAATTTGTCCTGCAACCGAGCCAACGCCCCCTCGGTCCATTCGAGCGAAGGGCCGGCCGATTCCCGAAAATCGCCCAGCGCCTCCACTTTTTCGAAGAGATCGATGTTGACCTCGAGGT
This sequence comes from Nitrospiraceae bacterium, assembly GCA_046717045.1. Lineage (GTDB taxonomy): Bacteria > Nitrospirota > Nitrospiria > Nitrospirales > Nitrospiraceae > JBKJWE01. The sequence continues at coordinate 6,030 of JBKJWE010000471.1, forward strand.
GTCCTCGTTCACGGGCAATTTCTTCGGCGATCTGCTTGATCATCCCGCGCATAAATTCCGGCACGGTCTTGAGACGCTCTTTCGCCGCGGCAGTCCACGGCAGATGACCCTGCGCCAGGTCCTCGGCCGCCGCCGCCATGCCGGACTCGCCGCCCATGCGGCCCATCATTTGATCTTTGAACGCGTTCAGTGTGTCTTCGTTAATCTCCGCGAGACCCAATTCCTTGGCTTTCTTTCCGGCGAGCCGGCGGACCATGCCGCGCAAGAACATCGGCGCACGTTCCAGACGAGTCAAGGCGCCTTCAGTCCAGCGGACGTCCGTCTCGACAGAATCTGATGAGTCTGATGCGCTCATGGTGAACTTTCCGTGTCTATTGGTTAAGCAGTTCCTTCAATTCCTTGCCGGCCTTAAAAAAGGGCACTTTTTTCGCCGGCACTGCTACCGTGGCGCCGGTCTTGGGATTGCGCCCTTCCTTCATTCGACGCGAGCGAAGACGAAAGCTGCCGAAACCTCTGATTTCCGTTTTGTCGCCGTTCTTCAATGAATCCCGCACGCAGTCGAAAATCGTATTGACGACGACTTCCGCCTGCCGTTTGGTCAATGTCGTGACCTGTTCAGAGACACGTTCGATAATCTGGGCCTTGGTCATGTCCAGCTCCCCTTTCGCTGCAATGGTGAGACCATGACGTGCGTCCGCCACCGCTAGAACGCCATGAGATACTTCAGACTGATCCCGGAGCAGAAATCCAGTTTTGGAAACAGCACCGACAACCGTGATTCCAGCAACTCGCGAATTGAAAATCGGCGGCGCGGCTCGACGACTTTCGGTTCACCCTCGATCCCTGCCAGGTCGGCCGCCAGCTGAATCGCATCCTCGAGATCGCCCAATTCGTCGACCAACTTCGCATCTTTTGCCTGGCGCCCGGTGAAAATTCGGCCATCCGCCAGCGCTTGGACCGCGGTCGGTTCCAACGCGCGACCCGCTGCCACCGCTTCGATAAACTGCTTGTGCACGTCGTCCATGACGGATTGGAGCAACGCGCGTTCTTCATCGCTCATCTTGCGAAGGGGCGACCCGACATCCTTGAACTTGCCGCTTTTCACCACCACGCCCTCGACGCCGATCTTCTTGAGCAGGCCTTCGACGTTCGCCGTCTCCATAATGACACCGATACTCCCAGTCAAGGTCCCAGGATTGGCGATGATCCGATCTGTGGCCGCGGCGATGTAATACCCGCCTGAAGCGGCGACCGAGCCCATCGACGCAATCACCATCTTGTTACCCTTCTGGCGCACCCGCTGGACCGCGTCATGAATTTCTTGAGACGGCACCACACCGCCGCCAGGGCTGTCGATCCGCAACACGATCGCTTTGACCGACGGATTCTCTCCGAATCGCTTCAATTCCCCTACCGTGGATTGGGCATCCATGATCACGCCTTCGACGCGAATGAGCGCGATCCGATCCTCCGTCGACAGATCCAGATCAGGGAATATGAGATTGACGAGAAAGAGGACCCCCAGCCCGATGAAGAGACCCCACAGGATCTTCTTCCAAAGCGGCTTGCCCTTGACTGGTCTGTCGATCGTCTCGTCTGTCATCGCCAATACTCACGAGCCAGAGACAGGCAAATCTGTCGCCCGGCATAGGTGAATTCTGTCGTTTACTTATCGTCGTCTGCTTGGTGCCGCTTCCGGCTTTGCTTCGCCGCGCGGCCTAAGCTCTGATCGAGCCCGCCCTGTGCTGCGTGAAATGCATCCGCGTCACGCCGCTCGGAATCCAATTGGAGATCGCGCAAGCTGAGCGCGATCTTGCGTTCTTCACGGTCGACTTTGATGATCTTGGCGGCAACGGTGTCCTCTAGCTTGAACTTCTCTTCGAGCTTGGCAGACTGGTCCAAACCGGCTTCACTGATATGCACCAATCCTTCGATCCCGCCTTCCAATTCGACGAAAATCCCAAAATCGGCAATCTTGCTGACCTTTCCCGTCGCCGCATCGCCCACGCGATAGCGGTTGGGAATTTCATCGTCCCAGGGATCTCGGCTGAGCTGTTTGAAGCCCAGCGACAGCCGTTCCTTTTCCTTGTCAATGCGCAGGACCACGGCCTCGACTTTCTGGCCCTTCTTGAAGAGTTCGGACGGATGCTTGATGTGTTTGGTCCAGGACATGTCGGAAATATGAATTAATCCGTCGATGCCCTCTTCCAACCCGACAAAGGCGCCGAAATCAGTCAGGCTCTTCACCTTCCCTTCAATGCGCGTGCCGATGGCGTACTTGCCTTCGACCATATCCCATGGATTCGGCGCGGTCTGTTTCATCCCGAGCGAAATCTTTCGGCTGGCCGGATCGACATTCAGCACCGCAGCCTCTACCTGATCGCCGATGGATACCACACGGGACGGATGGCGCACTTCATGGGTCCAGGACATTTCTGACACATGGACCAAGCCTTCCACGCCTGGTTCGATTTCCACGAACGCGCCGTAATCCGTCAGGCTCACGACACGGCCCTTGACTCTCGTCCCGATCGGATATTTGCCGGCCACACCGGTCCAGGGATCGGCGCTCTTCTGCTTGAGGCCCAATGAAATGCGTCCGGTCTCACGATCGTACTTGAGCACCGTGACTTCGACTCGATCGCCGACGTTGAACATCTCGGACGGGTGACCGACCCGGCCCCAGGACATGTCCGTGATGTGCAGCAATCCATCGATGCCGCCTAAGTCGATGAATGCCCCGTAATCGGTGATGTTCTTCACCATGCCTTGAATCAGTTGGCCCTCCTTCAAAGTCGAAAGCGTCGTCTGGCGCTTCTTATCTCTGGTTTCCTCCAGCAACACGCGCCGGGACACGACGACGTTGCCGCGACGATGATTGATCTTGATGATCTTGAGCGGAAACGTTCGTCCCACCAATCCGTCGAGATCGCGCACGGGATGGAGATCGATCTGCGAGCCGGGCAAGAAGGCCTTCACGCCGATATCCACCATCATGCCGCCCTTGATCCGCGAGACGATCTTGCCGTCGATGCTCTTTTCGTCCTTGTAGAGCTGTTCGAGTTCTTCCCAAATCTTCATCTTGTCGGCTTTTTCCTTGGAAAGAACGAGATTCCCGTCGGCGTCCTCGCACTCCTCGATATAGACCTGCAGGCGATCGCCGACTTTGAGATTTTGGAGTTCCTCTGCGTTGAACTGATCGCCGGGGATCATCCCTTCGGACTTGTACCCGATGTCGACGACCACCTTGTCTTTGGTCAAGGCCACGACGCGGCCTTCCGTGATGGTGCCCTCCTGGAGATTGCGGAACGTCTCCTCATACAGGGCTGCCAGGGCGTTGCGGTCTAATTGCTGGTCGCTCGTGTTCGAACCGGTACTCATGGTGCGTATCCTACTCTTCCGACTGCGGTCGGGTGCTGATGTTGGATGAAACCGACACGCACTCAGCTTGGCGCGTACCGGCTGTTGTCTGGTTGACTGGAGATTCCACCGCTCCCAGAGCGGCGATGCGATCCATCACCGTACGACTGACGTCCTGATAAAACTCCTTGGCTTCTTCATTCGCTCCGATCGGAGAAAACTGTATTGGTTCTCCGTATATGACAGTCACAGGGCGAACCCGCGGCCATCGCGCCTCCGTCGGTAACACATCATAGGTCCCTTTTAAATAGGCCGGGACCACGGGGCAACCGGTTTGTGCCACGATCATCCCGATTCCAGGCTTCGGCGCTCGTAACCGACCGTCAGGGCTCCGACTACCCTCCGGAAAAATCACCACAACCTTGCCGGCCTTAATCAGCGCAACGGCTTTCCCGAACGCATCGCGGTCCAATCGACCAAGCCGCAGGGGAATCCAGCCCAACCACTGCAACAGGCGATTCAAGCCCGGCACCGGAAATAAATCGTTACGGCCGAGATACCAGGCCCGCCGCCTCATCCCGCACCCAAGCAGCGGGATATCCAGATAACTGGCGTGATTCGCCGCGACGACAAATCCACCGGTCTTGGGCACCGTCCCGATCACGCGATACTGAAAACAGATCCACCCGACCGCTCGGGCAATAATCCACAAGAGTCCGTAGCCGACCTGACTCACAGCTTGGCCGCGATCACAGTCATCATATGGTCCACCACCTCTGACGCGGACAAGACCGATGTATCGATCGGCTGTGCGTCTTCGGCTGGAACCAAGGGAGCAACTGCGCGCCCTCGATCTCTCGTATCGCGTCCCGCCATCTCGGTACTGGTTTGCTCGAGCGCTCCCCCATGGCCAGCCGCCACCAGTTCGCAATGCCGACGCTGGGCACGCACGTTCGGATCCGCGTCGAGAAAAAACTTGACGTCGGCCGCTGGAAAGACCTTGGTCCCAATGTCGCGCCCTTCCGCGACAACCGCCCCACTCTGTCCAATCTGCTGCTGCACGGGTAAGAGCCAGGCCCTGACAGCTGGAATGGTTGACACAAGGGAGGCTGCCGCCGATACTGCCGGCGTTCTCAGCTCCCCGGTAACATTCTTCCCATTTATGAGTACCCTCACGACACCCTCTTCGATCTGTTTCTGAAGTGACAGCGTCGGCAAGAGCGCGGCAACGGAGACAGCATCTCCAGGATCTTGCCTATTCTCCAGCACGGCCCAGGCCACCGCGCGATAGAGGGCCCCTGTATCCAGGTACAAATAGCCGAGTCGTTCCGCGAGCATCTTCGCAACGGTGCTTTTTCCAACTCCAGCTGGACCATCGATCGCGATGATCAAGCGATGCGCGTGGCGTCTAGGGCTCCTCGATGTCACGGAAAGCTCCGCATTATAGCCCTTGGGCAGACTGAGTCAACAATTCCAATAGCTTGCGATGGAAATTTGGGAAAGACGTCTCGATGCAGGCTGCGTCGTCGATCGTGGTGTCCGACGAGGCGGTCAGTCCGGCAATGGCCAAGGACATGGCCACACGGTGGTCGCCATGGCTACGACCACGCACTGCCTGTAATCGTCCGTTCTCGCCTAATTTCCCAGAACCTTGGATCACCATCCCATCCGCCTTTTCCGTTATCCTGGCTCCCGTCGGCCGTAACTCCGCAGACATCGTGGCAATGCGATCGCTCTCCTTTACTCGCAATTCTTCCGCGCCTGAAATCACCGTGACTCCTTCAGCTACGGCAGCCGCCACACAGAGAATGGGAAATTCATCGATCGTTTGCGGTATTAGATCCGGTCCAACCGTCACCCCACGGAGCGGCGCGGCCTTGACTCGAAGATCCGCGACCAGTTCTCCGGCCTCTTCCCGCCGATTGAGCAATTGGATATCAGCACCCATGCGGTTCATGACGCCCAACAGACCGGTTCTGGTTGGATTCACGCCTACATTGCTGATCGTCACGTCCGATCCCGGAACGATGCTCGCACCCACGATGAAAAAAGCTGCAGCCGAAAGATCTCCCGGCACCACCAATCGAGGTGCGGCCTGCCAGCCGACAGCCGGTCGGCCTTCCAGCAAGAGCGTGGTGCCCTCTCGACGAAGCCCGATGCCGAAAAACTGAAACATCCGTTCCGTATGGTCGCGCGACAGTTGCGGTTCGGTCAGACGGGTGGTTCCTTCCGCAAATAGACCTGCCAGTAAGAGGGAAGACTTGATCTGCGCGCTCGCCACGGGAGACGCGTAGGTGATCGCGCGTAACCGGCTGCCTGTAACCGCTAACGGAGCCAATTCTCCGCCTTTGCGACCCGCAATCGTCGCGCCCATCTCGCGTAGAGGTTTGACAATCCGCCCCATCGGACGACGGCGAATCGAGTCGTCTCCGGTGAGCACGGTAAAAAAATCCTGGCCGGCCAGCAAGCCGGTCAACAAGCGGATACCCGTGCCCGAGTTGCCGCAATCGATCGGGGCATTGGATTCGCTCAAGCCCCAAAGTCCTTTGCCATGCACGCGCAAGGAGTCGACGGATTCGTCGATCCGCACACCGAGCGATTGCAGCGCGCGCATGGTGTTCAAACAGTCCTCGCCCCGGCCATACCCGTGAACGGTTCCGACACCGTCCGCCAACGCCGCGAGTATGATCGCCCGATGGGTGATCGACTTGTCGCCGGGAACCGTGATGGTCCCCCGCAACGGACGACCTGGCGTGATGGTCAATGTATTCATGTGTTGGTTAGGCGGACGGCGTCGCACGAACGGATAGTTGCTCTCGTTCTCGTTTCGCTCGCTCCAGTTCCTTCTCGATGCCGGCGGCATCACCCGCTTTGATGAGCTGCTTCAACTGATCCAGCGACCGTTCGTAGGCTTCAATGAAGGCCACGACGTTCTCCCGGTTCCACAAAAAAATGTCGCGCCACATCTCAGGCGAGCTGGCGGCAATCCGTGTGGTGTCGCGCAGCCCGCCGCCAGAATGCCCTGCCAAATCGAGGGAGGGAATCTTCTGATTGCGGAGGTCGACCAAGGTATTGATGAGCGCAAATGCCGCCACATGCGGCAGATGGCTGACCGCACCCAGGATCTGATCGTGCAGATGCGGGTCCATCGTCAAGACCTGAGCGCCCGCCGCTTGCCACATTTCGCGAACCTGTTCGAGCGCCCGAGGATCGGTCCGCCTGGTCGGCGTCAGAATGCAGCGCGCGCCGTTGAAGAGTTGATCCGTCCCGGCCGCCACGCCGGTTTGTTCCTTGCCCGCAATCGGATGGGCTCCGACGAAATGCACGCCGGCCGGCATGGCCTGTTCAGATCGCTCAACCAATGTCCCCTTCACGCTGCCCACATCGGTGACGATGGCCCCTCTTTTCAGACAGGAGGCCCATTCTTTGAGGTGTCGATCGTAGGTGTCGACCGGCGTGGCCAAGACCACCAGATCGGCCTCACGGACACCGTCCTTCGCATCGACGACATACCGGTCGATGGCGCCTAGTTTAACGGCGGTCTTCAAATTCTCCACTCGGCGGCCAACCCCAATCACGCGATCCACCAGACCCTTCCGTTTCAGAATCATGCCGAGGGAACCGCCGATCAGGCCGACCCCAATAATCACCACCTGCGCATAGTGCAAGGCCATAAACGCTACAGTTCCCGTCCCACTGCCGTCGCGATCTTTCGCATGTCGTGCATCAGCTCTTTAAATTTCGACGGCTTGATCGATTCTTCCCCGTCGCAGAGGGCGCATTCGGGATTCGAATGGACTTCGATCAAGATTCCGTCGGCGCCCGCCGCCACCGCGGCCTTTGACATCGGCGCGACCAAATTCCACTTGCCGGTGGCATGGCTGGGATCGACGATCACGGGCAAATGCGACAGCTCCTTCAACGTCGGGATCGCCGCCAGGTCCAGCGTGTTGCGATATTGCGTTTCGAAGGTTCTGATCCCTCGTTCACAGAGCATGACATTCCGATTGCCGCGTGACATGACGTATTCCGCCGACAAGAGAAATTCTTTGATCGTAGCGGAGAGCCCGCGCTTCAACAACACCGGCTTATCGTAGGCGCCGACTTCCTTGAGTAATTCGAAGTTCTGCATATTGCGCGCGCCGATTTGGATGATGTCGGCCTTTTCCAGAAACAATTCGATGTCGCGCGTATCGAGAATTTCGCTGACCACCGGCAGCCCGGTTTGTTTTTTGGCTTCCAGAAGATAATCCAAGCCCTCCCGGCCCAATCCTTGGAAGGAGTACGGCGACGTGCGAGGCTTGTAGGCGCCGCCCCGCAGCACGCTGGCGCCAGCCGCTTTCACCTCGTGTGCGATGCCGACCGTGAGTTCTAGTCGTTCTACGGCGCAGGGACCAGCCATGATGGCCAATTTATTGCCGCCGATCTTGACCCCCCCCACATCGATGATCGTGCCTTCGGGCTTGAACTCCCGGCTTACAAGTTTCCAGGGCGCGAGAATCGGCAATACGCTCTCGACCCCCGGCAGGGCCGTCAGCGGCTGATTCTGGAGAATGCGGTCGTCGCCGATCACTCCGATGATCGTGCGTTCTTGTCCGGTGGACAGCTGTGACTTGAGTCCTAACTCGCGAAGTCGATCGATGATGTGGTCGACTTCTCGTTCGCTCGCTTCCGGCTTCAAGACAATAATCATATATAGACCCTCTCGTGTCTCGTATTACCCGTTTAGGACGCGGCGCAATGCGGCAACACATGCCCGGTTCTCTTCGTCTCGGCCGATCGTAACGCGCAACATTGTGCCTTCGATGTGACGAACAATCACCCCTTCGCGCAACAGTGCCTCGAATACCATACGACCGTCTCGCCCAACATCGAAATAGAGAAAATTGGCCTCGCTGGGAACTGCGTTGAACCCGAGCGCACGGAACTCGGCATCCATGTATTCCATCCCGGCGGCGTTGACCGTTCGGCTGCGAGCCACATGCTCGTCGTCGGTCAATGCGGCCAATGCGGCTCGCTGTGCCAGCGAATTGGCATTGAACGGCGGCCGCACACGATTCAGATAATTGACGATGTCCGGCGTGGTAATGCCATAACCGATCCGCAACCCCGCCAGTCCGTAGATTTTTGAAAAGGTGCGCAGGACGATCACGTTCCGTCCTTGCTTCACATAGGCAAGAGAATCCGGATACTGATTGCTCCGCACATACTCATAATAAGCTTCGTCGAAGACGACGATCACATCCCTCGGCACTCGACTCATGAACCGCGTCACCTCGTCGGCGGTGACCGTCGTCCCTGTGGGATTGTTGGGGTTGCACACAAAAACGAGACGCGTCCGCTCCGTGATCGCATCCGCCATCACAGGGAGGTCATGCCGCCACAGTTTCAGGGGAACGACGACGGGCTTGCCATGCGCGGCCGTGACCTCCATCTTATAAATCACGAAGGTCTGGTCGGCCATCACCGCTTCGTCGCCCGGCGCCAGAAAGGTCCGCGCGAGCAAGCCAAGAATCTCGTCCGATCCATTCCCGAGGATCACCTGATCGGGTGTCACCTTCCATCGATCCGCCAAGGCCTCACGCAGTCGGAATGCGCCGCCGTCGGGATAGCGATGCAGGGTCTCAATGCCACCGTCCAATGCCGCCATGGCTTTGGGCGATGGTCCGAGTGGATTTTCGTTGGAGGCTAGCTTAATGACTTGAGCGAGGCCCAGCTCGCGCTGCAATTCTTCGATCGGCTTCCCTGGGACGTAGGGGCTCAACGAGACAATATCTGGATGGACGTGCAGTGTCATAGGATTAGCTATGTGCGGGATAGGACCCGAGCACCTTCATAAAGAGGCACCGGCCGGTGATTTCTTCGACCGCTTTCTTGACCCGCTCCTCTTCGATGTGTCCCTCCACGTCGACGAAGAAAATGTACTCCCAGGCCTTCCGTCTGGACGGGCGCGATTCAATCTTGGTCATGCTCAAGCCATGGGACGCAAACGGCCGAAGCAGATCGTAGAGGGCGCCGACTTTATCCTTGATGGAAAGCATCAAGGAGGTCTTATCTTTCCCGGTCCGCTGCGGAGGCTTTTGCGACAACACCAGAAAGCGCGTGAAATTGTTCAAATTATCTTCAATGCGAGACTTGATGATTTTCAAACCATAGAGCTGTGCCGCTAACTCGGAGGCGATGGCCGCTATCGAAAGATCATCGAGGCACATCTCGGCGGCACGTGCCGTGCTCGCGACTTCAGACACAGGCACATGAGGCATGTTTGTTTCCAACCAATTACGACATTGGGCGATCGCGTGGGGATGAGAACAGATCTTCTTCACTTCCTCCACCACACCGGACTTCGAGAGGAGGTGGTGAGAGACTTCCTGGAGCACTTCGCCGTAGATCAAGAGATTCGAATCAATGAACATGTCAAGCGTGTGATTCACCACACCTTCAGTCGTATTCTCGATAGGCACCACACCGAAGTTTGCGCGGCTCCGCTCCACCTCACTAAAGACGTCTTTGATGCTGTTGACCGGGACGTACTGCGCCGACGAACCGAATTTCTGCATGCAGGCCATGTGGGTGAATGTCGCGCGAGGCCCAAGATAGGCCACCTTCTGAGGCCCTTCGAGAGAAAGAGAGGCCGACATGATCTCGCGGTAGACTGGCCGGATCGCGTCAGACGGGAAAGGTCCGGTGTTTTGCTGTACCAACCGCTCAATAATGGCCGCTTCCCGAGCCGGGGTATGGAGATTGGCGCCGGCGTCCCGCTGTTTCTTCAATTTGCCGATCTCGACGACGCTCTTCGACCGCTCGTTGAGCAGACGAAGAATCTCGTCGTCAAGACGATCGATTTCTTTCCGATAGTCGGAAAGGTCATCGAGCATGGACGGACCCCCTCCACCCGCGCCTCATGAATTGGGCGAACGCCCAGAGGCGAGACAGGCAGCAGCCGAGTTCGAAATGATACAGGAATGCCTCCCCAGATTGCAAGGAGACCCCTGGACTTTCAGGAACTTGCGAAGCAGTCAGAATAGATGGGACGTCGGCTTTTTGAAATGATCGTGAGCGAGTTTGGTGGCCTGGCGACCGCGGCCGGTCCGATCGAGGAAACCGGCCTGGATCAAGTAGGGTTCGTGGACATCTTCGAGGGTGCCCTTATCTTCCTGAACCGCCGCCGCCAGTGATTCGACTCCGACGGGTCCCCCGCCGAACTTTTCGATGATGGTCAAGAGAATTTTCCGGTCCATGTCATCGAATCCGGCCGTATCGACACCGAGCCATGCGAGCGCATCACGAGCGACGGACTGTGTGATCCGTCCTTCGGCCTTCACCTGCGCATAGTCACGCACGCGCTTGATAAGACGATTGACGATACGAGGCGTCCCGCGCGCTCGGGTCGCAATCTCAGAAGCGCCATCCACCTCGATCGGGATGTCAAGTAATCCGGCGGACCGCGTCACAATCGCATGCAGTTCCTCCGGCGAATAAAATTCCAGGCGATGCACGACCCCGAACCGGTCACGCAACGGCGAGGTGAGGGCCCCCGCCTTGGTCGTGGCGCCCACCAATGTGAATCGAGGCAGGTCGAGTTTGACGGTTCGAGCC
>JBKJWE010000472.1:0-9678 GCA_046717045.1 Nitrospiraceae bacterium
GGCCCAATGGAGCAGGGAAGACCACCATTTTCGATATGATGGTCGGTTTGTGTCAGCCGGATGAGGGCGCGATCTCGCTGAGCGGGGAAGAGATCACCGATCTTCCGATGTACAAACGTGCGCGAAAGGGGATCGGCTATCTGCCGCAGGAATCCTCCGTCTTCCGCCGCCTGTCGGTTGAAGACAATATTCTGGCAATTCTGGAGATGCTGGACTACTCTCGATCAGAAAGAGCGGCACGAGTCGATGTTCTCTTGGAGGAACTCGATCTCGGTCATATTCGAACCAGTATGGCCTATGCGCTGTCAGGCGGGGAGCGCCGCCGCTTGGAGATCACGAGGGCGTTGGCGACCAGCCCTTCGTTCATGTTACTCGATGAACCCTTTGCCGGGATTGACCCCATCGCCGTGGGCGATATTCAGCAAATTATCACTCGACTCAAAGAAAAAGGGATCGGCATTCTCATTACCGATCATAATGTCCAGGAGACGCTGTCAATCACCGACCGAGCCTATATTATCAACGAAGGTCTGATTCTCGAATCCGGCACTCCCGATGCCATTGTCAAGAGTGAGCGCGCACGCGCAGTCTATCTGGGAGAGCAGTTCAAGCTCTAACGTATGAGCAGCATGAAACTCAGAGTTGACCTCAGGATGAGCCAGAAGCTCATCATGACGCCTCAATTGCAACAGGCGATCAAGCTGTTGCAATTGTCCCGACTCGAACTACAGCAGAACCTTGCCCAGCATATGTTGGAGAATCCCCTGCTCGATGAACTTCCGGAAGAGACGGATGACGGGGAAACGGGGAGCGCAGAAGAGCGAGCGGAGGATGCCGCGGCGTCGGCAACCACAGAGACTTCCGATGTAGAACCGCAAGAGTCAACGGCTGAAGAGCGTGATACGCCCGACGAAGTGTCTGCCGCCGGCTGGGAAGAATATTTTGGTACTGATCGCCGGACAGGGGGATCGGAAGGTCAATCCTCCTCGCAGGATGATTTTCCCTCCTATGAGCAGACCATGGCCAAAGCCACGTCTCTGGAAGATCACTTACTGTGGCAGCTCTCCTTCTCAGGGCTGTCCGATCGGAACAAGGACATAGGGCGGCTCATCATCGGGAATCTGGACGATGACGGATATCTCCGGATGTCGCTGACCGAGATGGTCAGTGGTACGAATTTTACCGAGGCTGAAGCCGAATCTGTTCTTCGAGACATTCAATCCTTTGATCCGACGGGCGTTGGGGCGCGGGACCTTTCTGAGTGTCTGGTCTTACAATTAGGACATTTAGGGAAGAGCCCGATAGGGTCATTAGGGTCTCGTCCTGGGGCGTTGAAGGGCTCTATCGTCGAAGCCATTATTCAGCATCACCTGAAAGATCTGGAAAAGAAACAGTATGCCCGAATCGCTAAGGCTTTGGACATCACGGTGGAGGAGGTGTTTCAGGCGACGAAAATCATTGAAGTGTTGGAACCTAAACCGGGACGTCCTTATACGAGTACCCAGAACTATGTGATCGTTCCGGATGTCTTTGTTGTAAAAAATGAGGGTGAATGGGTGGTGCTACTCAACGACGATGGCCTTCCGCGCATGCGGATCAGCCCCTACTATAAGCAGATGATGGGTGCGGGAGAAAGTGGATCGGCGGAGACGAAAGCGTATCTAGATGAGAAGCTTCGCGCGGCGCAATGGGTGATTCGCAGTATTGAGCAGCGAAATAAAACCATCGTCAAAGTCGTGTCGAGCATCGTCAAATTCCAGGAACAGTTTTTTGACCATGGGGTGCAGTATCTCAAACCGCTGGTGTTGAAGCAAGTGGCTGAGGACATCGGGATGCACGAGTCGACGATCAGTCGGGTCACGGCTAATAAGTACATGTATTGCCCGCAGGGCATGCTGGAGCTCAAATTCTTTTTCAACGCTGGTCTGCAGAGGGCCGATCAATCGACCGACATGCTCTCATCCGTGACGGTGCGAGAGATGATTCGGAAGATGGTGGCAGAGGAAGACGCCAGTCGACCTCTCAAAGATGAAGAAATCGCTGCGAAGCTTCGAACGCAACAGGTCTTGATTGCGAGGAGGACCGTGGCCAAATATCGCGCGGAAGAAAATATTCCTTCCGCGACCCAGCGCAAGCGATTCTTTTAGGAAGAGACCCTTTGGCTGCCGTCCTGCCTCGATTCTTGAATTAGCACATGCGCGCAGCCCAGGAATCTAGCGCGTTGTGCTCGCAAGAGGATGCCCATGGCTATGAAAATCACAGGACGCCACCTAGTAGTAACGCGAGCACTGAAACGCTATGTCGAGGAAAAGTTTGAACGATTTGCTCGATACGACGTGGGACTAAACCGCGTGGAAATCGTGTTGAGCGTCAACAAGCTTCAACATACAGCGGAGGTGGTCTGCGCTGTAGCGGGGCGAAGGCTGCAGGCGAAGACTTCGACAAGAGAGATGTACTCGACGATCGATCAGTTAGTCGATCGGTTGGATGCACAGATTCGCAAGTTGAAAGAACGCCAAGTTGAGCATAAGGGAAGGAAGCGAACGGCGACAGCGCTGTCGCCTCCTCAGCCGGCACATGGAGGCGAAGAGGTTGAGGTAATACGTCCTGTCCATTCCGTACTGTCTCTAGACGAAGCCAAGCGTCGGTTGAATCGCCAGGTGGGGTCATTGATCGTATTCACATCCAGCGAGTCCGGCAAGCTGCAGATTCTCCAGCGCGCGGAGTCTAACCGGGTCGTCCTCATCGATCCTTAAGAAAGATCAGAGATGGCAGGACTCAGGCTCGTCGTCATCAGCGGGTTGTCGGGATCCGGGAAGTCCCATGCACTTAAGTGCTTTGAGGATGCCGGGTATTTCTGCATCGATAACCTCCCTCCCGCGCTGCTGCCGACATTTGTCGAATTATGCCATCAGCAGGGGGGCGAGATAAAGAATGTTGGGCTCGGTATCGATGTCCGAGAGCGCGTGTTCTTTTCGGATTTGGTGGGTATTCTCGATCGCGTGAAAACGCTCGGTCATGCGGTGGAGTTGCTGTTTTTTGAGGCGCGAGAAGAAGTGTTGGTCCGGCGGTTCTCTGAATCGCGCCGGCCTCATCCGCTGCTTCCGCATCTTCCCGTGCTCGAAGGGGTGCGCTTTGAGAAAGAGCGGCTCGCTGATTTGCGTCGACATGCCGACCGTATTATCGACACGTCGGACTTGACGGTCCACGAGTTGCGGGAATTGTTGGTGAGACAATTCAGGCAGGACAGTGCTCCTCGCCGATTGACCATTTCCCTACTGACATTCGGATATAAATACGGCGTGCCATACGATATTGATCTTCTGTTCGACGTCCGATTCTTGCGTAACCCGTTCTTCGTGCCCGATCTTAAGACCTTGACGGGCGAGGATCCTCGCGTGCGGAACTATGTGCTGGGGGACCCAGACGCCATCGCGTTTATCGATCAACTCGAACACTTATTTAAGTTTCTCATCCCCTTGTTTGAACGGGAACGTCGGAGCTATCTGAATGTCGCCATCGGCTGTACGGGAGGACGTCACCGCTCCGTCGCCATTGCCGGCCGTCTTCAGGAAAGTTTTGCTGCCGTAGGGTATCAAGTGACTGTGAGCCACCGCGATTGCCACAAGCCGTAGTGTGCTCCATCCAATCCGTCCATTTGTTCTAGAGCCCTGCGCCCGCACCGTCCGGGGGTTTTGCTTGACAGAGAGACCACATGAACTATACTTAGCCTGTATATGAGCAGAAAAGCCAAATTTCAAGCCAGGATTTTCGCTTTTCTGGCCTGCTCCCATCCCAATAAACCCCTTAAGACTCAACAGTACTCGACCACGTTCGGAAGCAGATGGTATCTGTCGTAGCGTAGGGCGAATTCGACGATAGGGCTATGATATATCGGCCGATTCAAGCTGCCGTGCGAATTTTATAAAAAGGATTGTTCTTTCAGAATAGTCATGTACAGTCAGAGGCATCTATGCTGAGTTCACTCAAGAGTCTCGTCGAAACTGATCTCGTGTCGATGTTGACGCCGAAGCGCCAGCTCGTCGGGCTCGATATCGGTTCGAGCGGCATCAAGTTGGTTCAATTGAAAGAAAATCGCGGTCACTATGTTTTGCAAAAATTCGGCATGAAACCGCTCGAGCCAGAAGTTATCGTCGACGGTACTGTGATGGACGAAGGGCGAGTCGTGTCGGCTATCAAAGAACTCTACGATGAGTTGAACGTCAAGGTGAAACAAGTGGCGGTGTCCATCTCGGGTCATGCTGTGATTATCAAGAAGATTAGTCTTCCTCCGATGCCGGACGATGAATTGGAAGGACAGGTTAAGCTCGCTGCGGAACAGTATATTCCGTTCGATATCAACGAAGTGAATATTGACTTTCATGTTCTGCCTGCGGCTGAAGGTACCGGAGACCAACAGGGTGAGATGTCCGTGATTCTGGTTGCTGCCAAAAAGGACAAGATCAACGAGCTCACTGAGTTGGTCAAGGGGGCTGGCTTGATACCGATGGTGATGGATGTGGATGCGTTTGCTATCGAGAACATGCATGCTATCAATTATCCGGCTTCGCAGGATGATACGACGGCTCTTGTGAATCTCGGAGCCAGCGTGATGAATATCAACATTGTTCGTCAAGGGGTCTCTGTTTTCACGAGAGATATTCCGATCGGAGGGAATCGATACACCGAGGCGATCCAGCGCGAGTTGGGCCTGTCGTATGACGAGGCGGAAGAGACAAAAAAAGGCGCGCGTTCAGCCGGCAGTAACCAGGTTGCGGTGACAGCGGTGATTGACAGTGTCAATGCAGAGGTAGCATCTGAGATTGGGCGGACCATCGACTATTTCAAGTCAACAATGTCGGATGTTGAGGTGCAGCATATCCTCTTGTGCGGCGGCGGTGCGCAGGTGAAGGGACTGTTACAGCAACTCAAAGATCGGGTTCAGGCGGTCGTCGAAATCGCCAATCCCTTTGGTGAACTTGATACGTCCGGAAGCGAGTTCGATCAGAGCACATTGGCAGAGCTGGCTCCTCTAGCGGCAGTCGGCGTGGGGCTAGCTCTCAGATCGGTAGGGGATCGATGATTCGGATTAATCTATTACCCGGCCCGAAGGGCCGTCAGGCCAAGCCGCAGTACGATGTCAGGGCACAGGCGTTGTTGGGTGTTGGACTGTTGACGATCACCTTGGCGGGTTGTTGGTGGTACTCGGCTTCGCTTGATGAGACCATTGAAACGAAGCAAACCGAGAAGGTCGACAAGGAAAAGCAGGTCGTGCAGCTTAAAGAACAGGTGAAGCAGGTCTCCGACTTTGAACAGCGGAAGAAGGTGTTAGAGGACAAGAATCGCATTATCGATCAGTTGGAAAAGTCTCGCATCGGGCCTGTCAAAGTGCTTGACCACGTCAGCCAAAGCTTGGAGCCGCTGAAAGTGTGGCTTGTGCGAGTTGGGTTGACCGGACAAAGTATTGACCTCGAAGGCCGTGCGATGACCAACGATGATGTGGTGGAGTTTGTGAATAACCTACGCCGGACGGATTATTTTACGGATATCAACCTTCAAGAGAGCCGTTCTGCCGTGGAGAGCCAAGTCAGCCTCTACCAGTTCAAGTTAGCGTTCAAGCTTAAAGGTTAACGATCTATGAAGTTACCGATAATTAACCTGGACGCGTTGAGAACAATCCCACTGGCGCAAAAAGTGGGCCTTCTCGTGCTAGTCCTGGCCGGAATCATCGTGGGATTCTACTACTACATTGTGGAGCCGAAATCGACGCAAATTGCGGGACTTGAAACCGAGATCGGCAAGCTTGATAACGAAATTCAAACATTAACGATCAAGGTTAAGCACCTGGACGAGTTGATCGCAGCGAACAAACAATTGGAAATCGAATTGGCGAAAAAGAAAGAGAAGTTGCCGCCGGCCGAAGAAGCTGTGATGTTGCTGAAGCAAGTGTCGGATTTAGGCATACGGCTGGGGCTCGACGTCAAGTTATGGAAGCCGGCTGCGCCGGCGGAAGACCCCTCTAAACTGTTTGTACGGATGCCAGTCAATGTCGAAGTGTCTGGAGGGTATCACACCGCGGCGTTGTTCTTTGATCGAATCAATGCGCTGCCTCGGATAGTAACTGTTTCAGGCTTAAAAATGGGATCGCCGAGAATTGAGAAAGGCCGGACGGTCACTCAAACGGTCTTTGATCTCGTGGCATATGCTGCTCCACAGGAAGCGAAGGTCGCTTCGGTGGCGCAACCTAGCGGTCAAAAATAACTGCTTGCAATGAAGAGTGAACATCGTGCGTGAACGGGGGCGACTGAGAGTGAGATATAAGGCGATCATAATCTGCGGTGTGCTGGGATGGGGTAGTCTCACTGCTCTTGGAGAAAATATTGCCGGAGAGCCCGGGATGGCAGGACATCTCCGACAAATGAGCCCTATGAGGCAAGACTCTCTCAAAGTTCCTTCGCTCAATGATGCAGATAGAGCCACACCTACACCGGCATTGATGAATCAATCGGCAAACGAGAATGGACCATCGAGTTTGCAAGGCTCTGCGTTAGAGACGATCGGGGCACACTCTTACGACCCATCGGGGCGGCGTGACCCGTTTGCGCCGATTGTTCATCAACTAGGGGTAGGAGTTGTCGATCCTACCTTGCCGCCGTTACAGCGTGTGGGTTTGACCGAAATGAACCTGATTGCGGTTGTGTGGGGGTCCTATGGATATACAGCTATGGTACAGACGCCAGATGGAAACGGATATGCGGTTCGTCGAGGTACCAGGGTGGGGCCGAATAATGGCGTAGTGAGTGCAATCACTGAAAAAGGGATCATCGTTCAAGAACGATTCACTGACGTGTATGGGAGAAAACAGGAGCGCGAGTATATCAAGCTCCTCCATCCGAAAGAGGGCGCAGAATGACACTTAAGCTGACAGACACCAAAGTCTTGTTTCGTATGCTCTTCACGGTGGGAGCATTTAGCTTTCCGATGGTCATGCCGTCAATGGGGGCATCAATCGACTCGTCAGATGCCGACCGTAGTATCCTACGGGGGGTCGGTCCTGTTCAGCAGTTGGCGGAACGGATCGAGTCAGATGCACATCATGCTCACACGCTGACCGGAATCGATATTCGTCGTGAAGCAAACGAACTTCGAGTTGTAATTTCCGGGGATGGTCCCCTCACTCATGAGGTTACTCGCCTCGGCGAGGGGCGACTCGTGATCGACGTTCCAGGTGTTGCGTCAGCACTCCGCAAACCTATCATCGCCGTGAATCATCCGCTCCTGAAACAAGTACGTTTGGGGCACCATTCGGATAAGGTTAGGCTTGTGTTCGATCTGGAGGGGAAAACCACCTATTCACTTGAGTCTCAGGAATCCGCCCTGGTGGTGATGCTCCGTGAGGAAAAGTTTTCGGATCATGCAATGAATACCACAGGGGTTCAGATGAATTTCTCCGCGATTAATTCTGTGAGCAAAGTTGGATCAGACCTCGTGGTCTCGTCTCCGGCCGTGCAGCGAGTCATCCCGGCTGTCCGTCGGCCTTCTACAAAGTTTCGTATTCGAACCGTACAGATGGTGGCTGAGACCGACCTTTCTGAGAAAACCACGCCAAAGGAGGACCTTGTCCTGGGAGAAACCCGTTATGTGGGGCGACGGATTTCCCTCGACTTCCAACAGGCGGATATCAGCAACGTTTTACGTCTCATCGCAGAAGTCAGCGGATTCAATATCGTGGTCGGCGAAGGGGTGAAGAGCAAGGTGACGATGAAGCTCGTCAGTGTACCATGGGATCAGGCTCTTGACATGATCATGAAGATGAACGGACTGGGCAAGATCAAGCAGGGCAACATTCTGTGGATCGATTCCTTGGCTAATATCGCAAGGCAGCAGGATGAGGAGGCCAGGGCAAAGGATGCGAAGGTCAAAGCAGAAGATTTGGTCGATCGTGTATTCTACGTTCGAAATTTGCAAGCCCAGGAATTATTGACATCCTTGCGCCAATATCTAAGCCCTCGCGGACTCATGCAAGTTAGTCAGGGAACAAATGCGTTGATTGTCCGCGACACGGAAACCAAAATTAGCATAATGAAGCAGTTGGTGGACGGCCTCGACCTTGAGGTTCCTCAAGTTCAAATTGAGGCAAGAATTGTCCAGGCTGATACGACCTATTCGCGATCACTCGGTGTCCAGTGGGGCGTTCAGAATGTCAACCAGTTAGGATCGTCCTTTGGAGTGGCTAACTTCAAGACTGGTTCGGTAGGGCCATTTGGAGGTCAGACAACTGATTTCCTCGTGAACCTTCCAGCTGCGGTTAGCGGACTCAGTTCAGTTCCAGGTGTCGGCTTCACGTTCGGCAAAACCGATGGCGCTCTGTTAGATGTTCGATTGTCGGCCGGCGAGTTACTGGGTTTGAGCAAAGTCATTGCCGCGCCCAAGGTCACGACGTTAGACAAGCGTGCAGCCAAGATTTCACAGGGTGAATCGATTCCGTTCCAGACGACGTCTCTTCAGGGGACGCAGACAACCTTTGTGGATGCCAATCTGGAATTGAATGTGACGCCTCAAATCACTTCCCGTGATCCCAAAGAGACTGGTAAGCAGATCATGATGCAGGTTCGCGCTACCAGGAATGCTGTCGGTGCACGAAGCAATCCTGCCGGCCCGAGCATCGACCGCCGGGAGGCGAACACTCAAGTGCTTATTCGTGATGGTGAAACAATGGTCATTGGCGGAGTATTTATTGATACCCAGAATAACAACGTGACAGGTATACCATACTTGTCTCGCATACCAGTTCTGGGGTGGCTCTTTAAGCAGAAGACTGAGGCAGTGGCCAAGCAGGAGCTACTCATTTTCTTGACCCCGACGATCGTGAAGAGCTAGGCGCAACTCTGCTACCCTAGTTTGGCCCTCGGGAATCCCAGAGGGCCGTGTTTTCACCTCTCCATCCCCACAGTCAACATCGCTTCTCACGCTGACATGCTCGAACCCGTGTTCGTACGAGATAATGTCGACATTTCTGGTTTGTTTGGGACGCCAAGAATAGCCACTGACTTCCCAATTGTGATCTCCGTCGAATCCTTCTAGTTTTCAAGCCGTTGTGCTACCATCCTGTCTATCTCAACCGTACAGTCGCTTAGTGCAACCGCTTGAATCTCACCGTCTGTTGGCATGCGCTGAACCATGCCACCGGACCATCGGTGGGTTGGATGTTTGCGGGTGTTCCTAACGTATGGCCAGTCCAACTCAACAGATTGTTCCCGTGAACTTGGGGGATCGAAGCTACCGCATCGTTCTCGAGGTAGGGTTGCTCGCATCCTTAGGGGAACGCCTCAAGGGCCTGGCAAAGACCGGCAAGGTCGCAGTTGTGACCGATCGGCATGTCTCGCGACAATACTTACCGAGGACCCTTCGCTCCCTGCGAATGGCTGGGTTTGATCCCACACCGGTCATCTTGGCGCCTGGCGAACGCAGCAAGACACTTTCCACCATCGTCACAATACTCGACAAGCTAGCCAAGTATAAGTTTGAGCGACAGTCCCTCTTGCTGGCACTGGGCGGTGGGGTCATCGGGGATCTGACCGGGTTTGCGGCGGCGATCTATCAGCGGGGTATTCCATTTGTCCAAGTTCCCACGACGTTGGTGGCACAGGTCGATTCAAGTGTTGGCGGCAAAACCGG
>JBKJWE010000473.1:0-4292 GCA_046717045.1 Nitrospiraceae bacterium
AATGGCAGGTTTCACACTTGCGACTGACGATACGCCCTTCATGCTCGGTCTTGCCGTCGTGACAGCGGAAGCAATCCATCAGCGCTCGCGTCCTCAAGTACGAACCCTCCGGATGGTCCGGATACCAGGGTTTACTATCAGCCGTGACATGCCCTCGCGGAATCACGTTCGGATAGCCCTTGATGGGCTTCTCATGCACGACCCCGGCATGACAGGCCATACAGCCTTCCCCCTCCCCACGCTTGGCGTAAGCCTGGATGTGCTTCCGATGGCTCATCACGAGCCCGACCTCTTTGACTGGCGACGGCAGATCGCGCGGAGCTACTTCCGACGTACGGAGAACATGTTGATGACAACTCAGACAGACGTTGGAATCGACGTGCGCTTTCAAATTGTGTGCATCGGTCGGCGTCCCGAAGAGATAAATCGCGACGTCCTTTGTTCCTGCCCAGGCCTTGTCGTGGAGCCAACCCTCGATCCCGGGCCTGACATGGCAAGCCACACAGGTGACCTCCTTATGAGAGGAGATCACCCAACTCTCATACGAAGGCGCAATATTGTGGCAACTGGCGCAAAACTTTGGGTGATTGGTCAGGGGAATCGCCACGCCCCCGAACGCGAGCGCACCGGCGAACAGGGCCAGCACGATGGTCGCTCTAGGCTTCCAGTTCATGCTCCGGTTGAGATCGTTTTGGGAAATGCTGAGTGATGAACGTCGCCACACCGGTCACATCGTCCAGACCGAAGCAGGGAACCGCGAGATCGACCGGCTTGTCGGACACCACGGCAAGCAGGCCGTCCGGCGAGATGGGAATCTCGCCGACCTCTTCTCGTATGATGACGATTTTTGGATAGCCTTCGTGTTTCCAACCCTCCGCAATGATCAGGTCGTAACTCGCATCCAGAAATCGATCGCGGACGTCGTCAACCTTCATTTGATCAGAGACGTCCGCAAACATGGCCATGCTCCCCTTGGAAATCACAACCACACTGCTCGCCCCCGCTTGTTTGTGGCGCCAACTATCCTTGCCCTCTGTGTCGAGATCAAACCCATGGCCGGCGTGCTTCACTGTTGCAACTTTGTAACCGACGCGAACCAACTGCGGGATGACACGCTCAATCAGAGTGGTCTTCCCGCTGTTCGACCGACCGACAAAGCACACGATAGGAACAACCATAGTTTGTAATCCTGCTCAGCAACAAGACTGCTTGTGGCCCGTCGAATGAACAGGGTCCGCCTGCGCGGCCCAGATATCTCCGGTCAAGAGTTGTACCGATACGAGATCGCCTTGGTTCAACCGTTCTGTTTCAACCGCAACGTCGATGAGACAATTGGCCTTCACCATCGAGGTCAGGATGCCCGATCCTTGGTCGCCGGTGGTGCGAACCTTGAAAATACCCTCTTCCCGCGTCAGGATGCCACGGAGAAAATGTCGCCGATCGGTTCGCTTAGAGAACTTTTCTTGAAAGACCGCCTGCACCACCGGCCGCCCGTAGCTCCGGCAACCACACATCTTCAACATTGCCGGCCGCACTAACTGTTCGAAGGTCACCATCGACGACACAGGATTTCCCGGCAAACCGAACGCCAGCTTGCCCTGAATTTTACCGAAAGCCAGCGGCTGACCAGGCTTGATTGCGAGTTTCCAGAAGTTCATCTCGGCGCCCAGCTCACGAAATACGGCCTTCGTAAAGTCGTAATCACCCATGGATACGCCGCCGGAGAGCACCAAGATGTCCGCCGTAAGCCCGTGAGAAATTTTCTCCTTGAGAGCGGCTGGAGTATCTCGGGCGATCCCCAAGAGGATCGGAATCCCTCCCGCCTCCTTCACCGCTGCGGCGATACCATAGCTGTTCGAATTGATAATCTTCTCTTCACTGAACCGTTCGTCTAAATCCGCCAGTTCGTCGCCGGTCGAGAGTATAGCCACGCGCGGTTGCTGGTAGGCAAGGATGAACGATTTGGCCAAGATCGCGAGCATGCCCGCTTCACCGGGGCGAATTCTCGTGCCTTTGGCAATGATCCGTTCGCCTTTTTTGGCGTCTTCGCCCTGCGGACGAATATTCGACCCCTTTGGCTCCGGCTTGAACACGCGGACGCTTTCGGGCGACGGCTCTGTATCTTCCACTTTGAGTACGGTATCCGCTCCCTTGGGCAACGGTGCACCGGTCATGATTCTGATCGCCTGCCCCGGGCCGACGGTCTCACTCGGCATCTTTCCGGCAGGGACATCTTCAATGATCGACAACGTCACCGGCTTCTGAATCGCTTGCTCCTGTTTGATGTCCTCCCAGCGCACCGCAAAGCCGTCCATCGCACTGTTGTCCCAGGGCGGATTATCGCGCTCGGCCACAATGTCTTCGCCTAAGATGCGACCCAACACATCCAGGATCGTGATTTTCTCCAACCCCAAGATCGGCGTCGCGTCCAGCACCACTTGCTGCGCCTCGGTAAGCGGCGTGAGTCCTTGTGTCGTGTCTTTCGCTTTCACCACAGTACCCCTGATTAATGCGCGTGCCTTGGGGCAACCTTGACGAGCGAGCCGCTCTTCTTACAGAACGCTTCAACCTTGTTCGCGATCTCGTGATAGCACTCAGCCGTAGCCGTGTCGGAATTGAACATGGCAAACGGCTCACCGGCGTCAGACTGGGTCACGACATCAGGATCGAGCGGAATCCGCCCGAGGAACGGCACACCCATATCCAGCGCCGATGCTTCTCCCCCGCCCTTGCGGAAAACTTCGATGTGGTTATGACAATGTGGGCACTCCAAGCCGCTCATGTTTTCGACTATCCCGATAATCGGCACTTCGCTGTCTTTGCAGAAAGTGACCGACTTACGGGAATCCAGCAACGCCACTTCCTGCGGGGTCGTAATGATGACTGCACCGCTGACGTTGCCGAGCAGATCGATCGTGGTGACCGATTCGTTGCCGGTTCCCGGAGGCAAGTCGACAAACAAGAAATTCAAATCCTGCCACTCGACACCGCCCAGCAATTGATTGATGAACTCGTACTTGTAGGCATCGCGCCAGATGATCGGATCGTCGGGATTCTGGAGCAAGAACGACATCGAGGCGATTTTGAGGTTGTAGGCCTGGAAAGGAATGATCCCGCCGGAGGTGCTGATCTTGAGCTTTTGTCCTTCGGCGCCGACCATTTTCGGAATGTTCGGCCCATGAATATCCATGTCACAAATCCCAACGTGCCACCCTTTGAGCGCCAGGCTCACGGCAAGATTGGTCGTGCAGGTGCTTTTTCCAACACCGCCTTTGTTGCTCATCACGAGCACTTTGTATTCGATTCGCTCCATCCGCTTGGCCACGAGCCAGCGGCTG
The DNA here is from genome assembly GCA_046717045.1 of Nitrospiraceae bacterium. Classification (GTDB taxonomy): domain Bacteria; phylum Nitrospirota; class Nitrospiria; order Nitrospirales; family Nitrospiraceae; genus JBKJWE01. The sequence goes on from JBKJWE010000473.1 coordinate 3,339, forward strand.
TGCCCTTCCTTGTCCTTTTGACAGGATTCGTTTTCGTCGCAGATCGCGCAGGCCCACATATAGGTGCAGGCATCGCCGCTGCCCGAGGTGGGTGTTTGAATAATGTTCAGTTCTCGGGCCATGGCAGTTCCTACTTTCTTTCCGTTGAATGTGTTCGCACAGGCTACCTATCGTCGCCATCATCGCGGTCTTCCTGTCGGCACGCCGACATAGTCCCCTTCCGCCGCCTTAGGGAGACTCATCGTAGTCACCTTCCCGGCGCCGGTCGATGCACCAGCCGCCGCGGCGGCCTCCGATTGCCCAGCCGCCTTCTTTTTGCTGAAGAATCCGGCGCTCACAATTCCTACTTCATAAAACACATACATGGGTATGGCCATGAGACATTGATTGAATGGATCGGGCGTCGGGGTCAGGATCGCTGCAATAATAAAAGCGCCTAGGAGGGCCCACTTCCGATAGCGCTTCAAAAACGGCGCGTCTACCCACCCCAACTTTGCCATCAGCGTAATGACCAACGGTACTTCGAAAATCAGTCCAAAGACCAACAAGAACCACAGCGCAAATCCGACATATTGAGCGATCGAGAGTTGCGGAATAAAGCCCGCACTCACGCCGTATGAGATCAGGAAGTTCAGCGCGAAGGGCAGCACGAAGAAAAAGGAAAATCCCACCCCCGCGTAAAAGGCCAGCGCGCTCAAGCAGACGAACGGTCCGACGAAGCGGCGTTCCTGTGCGTGAAGGCCCGGCACTACGAAATGCCAGATCTCGATCAAGATATAGGGGGTAGCCAGCACGATGGCGAAGAGCCCGGCGACCTTCACGTTTTGCCAGAGAGCCTCGGCCGGCGCGAGAAACACGAACGGAACGGTCGGCAAGTCCGTCGGCACCCAGGACAGGGAACCGGGGACGAACATATTCTGGAGCGGCACGCGCAGCCACTTCACCAACGCATCG
>JBKJWE010000474.1:0-14488 GCA_046717045.1 Nitrospiraceae bacterium
CGGCTGGGCGCCCTGATGCAACCAGCTCAGCACCCGTTCCTGCTTCAGCTCTGCCGTCCCCGCTTCTTTCAAGGGATCGAAGATCCCCAGAATTTCCAGAAACCGCCCGTCTCGCGGCTTCCGCGAATCGGCCGCCACCACCCGATAGAGCGGCCGTTTATGTCGTCCCGTCCTCGTCAATCTCAAATGAACTGCCACTGTCATCCTCCTTGTTTACGAATCCACCGTCTATCCGATCTACATCGACCGCAGAAGCTGCGCCAACTGCCGACGTCCTCCCGCCCCTGTCATTGCCTTCGCCAGTTTTTTTGCCGACAAGAATTGCTTGATCAACCGATTCACTTCCATCACATTGGTGCCGCTGCCGCGCGCAATCCTTTTCTTCCTATTCCCGTTGATGATCGTGTGATCGCGGCGCTCACGCGCCGTCATGGAATCGATCATCGCCGTGACACGTTTCATCTCGCGCTCCGGCATCTGCCCTTCCATGGCGCCTTTGAGCTTCTGGCCGCCTGGTAGCATGCCAAGAATCTGGTCAAGCGAGCCCAGCTTATTCACCTGTCCTAACTGGGCGCGGAAATCTTCCAACGTAAACGAGTTACTGGTGAGCCGTTTCTGCGCTTCCTCGGCCTGTTCTTTCGAAAATGTTTCTTGCGCCTTCTCGATAAGTGAGAGCACGTCTCCCATCCCGAGAATGCGCGAGGCCATCCGATCCGGATGAAATAGCTCCAGCGCATCGAGCTTCTCCCCCACACCCAAGAACTTGATCGGCTTTCCGGTCACCGCACGAATGGAGAGAACCGCACCGCCTCGTGCATCGCCTTCGACTTTGGTAAGAATAATACCGGTCAATCCAACGCGTTGGTCGAACTGGCTGGCCATCGTCACCGCATCCTGACCCGTCATTGCATCGGCCACCAGTAACGTTTCATGCGGTCGCACCGCATCGCGTACGGCGACCAACTCCCCCATCAATTCATCATCGATATGCAATCGGCCGCCCGTATCGAGAACGACAAGATCGTAGCCTTGGTCGCGTCCTCGATTGACCCCTGCTTGGCAGATACGCACGACGTCCGAGCCGGACGCCTGGGCCGGATCGACTCGATGCACATCGATCTGAAGGTCATTCCCAAGACTGGCCAACTGGTCACCCGCTGCCGGCCGCCGCGGATCTGCCGCCACCAACAGGACGCGTTTTCCTTGTGATTTAAACAGCCTGGCGAGCTTGCCGCAGGTCGTCGTTTTGCCCGCGCCCTGAAGGCCAACCATCATGACAACCGTGGGTGGTATTGAAGAGAGGGCGAGTCCGGCTTTTTCCCCACCCATTATGTCGCGCAGTTCGTCCCAAACAACCTTGACGACATGATGCCCGGGGGTCAAACTCTGAAGCACCTCCTGTCCAACAGCCTTGACGCGCACCCGCTCGATGAAGTCCTTCACGATCTTGAAGTTGACGTCCGCTTCGAGCAGCGCGAGACGAACCTCCTTCAAGGCCTCTGCAATATTCTGTTCCGTTAAGACACCGGAACCTCGGAGTTTTTTCAGGATTTTCTCGAATTTTTCGCTCAGCGAATCCAGCATCGCGCACCAAAGAAAAAGGCAATCGAAGCCTTAACTCCAGATCTCCGATCGCCTCGATAAATCTAGCAAAAGAGCACTCGGTAGTTTAATGGACGAGTGGGGAGAAGTCAAGGGAGCCGCGGCGCGGGTAGTAGTGGGTCAGTTTGAAAATGGCTGATCTTGCCTATGCTTAAGCGGTCATGTATAGTGACCGCATGGCGAAAAAGAGACCATCCAGCGATGTTAACGTGACCGCCTTTGAGGTCCTCCAGGCGGTGACGGGTGAGCTACCATGCCACGCTTCCCCGAATCCTACAGGGAAAGGGCCTGATAAGAAGAAAGACCTACCAGAGAAGAACCCTGCCGCCGTTGAGTTAGGACGGTTAGGTGGATTGAAAGGTGGGAAGGCTAGGGCCGAAGCGCTGAGTCCGGGGAGACGAAAGCAAATTGCAAAGCAGGCTGCTTTGAAGCGCTGGAAGAGACACTAGGTGTTTTTCTTTTTTCTGGGTCTCTTTTCTCGTTGGGGAGCGGACTGCCGCCTATGCAACGAAGTTTATCGATGATCTGGCCATGCGGCTGAGCTCGCGCATTCAACTGACAACGGATGGATTCAAGGCCTATCTGACTGCTGTTCCAGATGCCTTTGGCCGACAAATCGACTACGCCGTGCTCGACAAACTCTATGCGGCCCCTCCAATGGAAGGCACGACCAGATACAGCCCTGCGCAATGTTGCGGCGCGAAGAAAAAGACCATCATCGGGAATCCCGATTCAGCCCATGTATCGACCAGCTATGTTGAGCGGCAGAACCTCACCATGCGGATGCAGATGCGGCGATTTACCAGGCTCACCAATGCTTTCTCCAAGAAAATGGAGAATATGCGGGCTGCTGTAGCCCTGCATTCCATGCATTACAATGTCTGCCGGATTCACCAGACATTACGCGTGACACCGGCTATGGAAGCGGGCATTGCAGATCATGTATGGCCAGTGGAAGAATTGGCAGGGCTCATGAAATGAGAGGTGCCAAATGAAAATAAAATTAACCTGTAGCCTTGAAACGTATACAACGGCCCAGGCCAACAGACGATGGCACTTTCAAATAGTATACTACCTGAACACTATTGCGCCGGTTCCATGCAGCAATAGCTTAGGAACTAAGGGAGGGGGGTTCAAAACAGAAAAGGAAGCAATCCGGGCAGGAAAGGCTGCGCTCAAAAAACTGATCGATCGCCTGGAAAAAATTGGAGACATTTCAAAATGACCCACTACCCGCGGCGCGATTTTGTTGACATGTTTCGGACCTTTCGCTATGGTCACTAGAAATGATTCCCTAAGATGCGGCAACGAGTTATGAGGTCTTGCCTGTGAGAAAATCGCCCTTGGTGCTCCTCGTTTTTGTACTGATCGGCGGACTGTTGGGCGGAATCTTGGGTGAAATTCTCCGGGCGATGGCCCCCCAGGGGACGATCCAGACCATCTTTGCCACCAATTTTACTCCAGGCATCAGTCCGCCATTGACGATCGATCTGATTCTGCTCAAGTTCACGGTCGGCTTTAGTCTGAAAATCAACCTCCTCAGCCTTCTCGGGATGTTCCTTGGCATCTACTTGCACAAGAACGTTTAGCCGTCCGACTTCAGCTCGAGCTGCTTCATCTTCAATGCACGAATTCGGTTACGCAGTGCCGCCGCCCGTTCGAACTCTAATGTTTTAGCCGCCGCTTTCATCTCCGCTTCGAGACGGCGTATCAGCTGCTCGTGCGCCTCCTCTGTTTCATAGACTGCTGTTGGCTCCGCTGCCAGATCCAGCTGCACATAATCCATCTCAGCTACCGCATACTCGAGGGCTGGAATCTCTTTCTTGATGCTCTCCGGCGTAATCCCGTGCGCACGATTGTAGTCGGCCTGGATCGTACGCCGTCGAGCCGTCTCGTCTATTGCGGCCTGCATGGACTTCGTCACGACGTCTCCATACAGGATCACACGACCGCGCACGTTCCTCGCAGCTCGGCCTGCTGTCTGGATCAGCGCCCGATACGACCTGAGATAGCCTTCCTTGTCCGCGTCAAGAATCGCCACGAGACTGACCTCGGGAAGATCCAAACCCTCGCGAAGGAGATTGATCCCGACCAGCACATCGAACAGTCCACGCCGGAGATCGCGGACAATTTCAGCACGTTCCAAGGTTTTGATATCGGAGTGTAGATAGCGCACCTTGATGCCGAGATCGTGGTAGTACTCGCTCAAATCCTCCGCCATCCGTTTGGTCAACGTTGTCACGAGGATGCGTCCACCCTGCGCGGTTTCCTCTCGTACTTGCCCCAGCAAATGATCCACTTGCCCCTTCGCCGGACGTACTTCCATGACTGGGTCCATTAAACCGGTCGGACGAATGATCTGCTCCACGACCTCCCCGCCGACATGCTCCAATTCATACGGGCCCAGTGTCGCCGAGACATACATGGCTTGCTTGAGGCACTGTTCAAATTCGGTAAACTTCAACGGCCGGTTGTCCACCGCAGAGGGTAGTCTGAACCCGTATTCAACCAAGGTCTTCTTGCGCGAAAAATCGCCTTCGTACATGCCGCCCACTTGCGGTACGGTCGCGTGCGATTCGTCGACAATGAGTAGAAAGTCCTTGGGAAAATAGTCGATCAAAGTAGGCGGAGGCTCTCCAGGTCCGCGGCCGCTCAAATGCCGCGAATAGTTCTCGATCCCATGGCAATAGCCCATCGCCCGGATCATCTCAAGATCGAATTTCGTCCGCTGCGCGATCCGCTGGGCCTCCACCAGCTGGTTGTGCCTCTTGAAATACGCGGTGCGCTCCTCCAGTTCCTCTTCAATCCCTGTGATGGCCTGTTCGTAACGATCCGGCGCGATGAGATAATGCGTGTTTGGATAGACCGCCACCTTCGGCAGTTTCTGGAGCGACTTCCCCGTCAGTGGATCGATCTCGTGAATGGCATCGACGACGTCGCCGAACAACTCGATCCGAACCGAAATGGCCTCGTTCGACGCCGGGAAAATTTCTATGACGTCCCCGCGGGCGCGAAACGTCCCACGGTGAAAATCCACGTCATTGCGGGCATATTGAATCTCAACCAGTTTGGCAAGAATCTTCTCGCGTCTGATCTCCATGCCCTCTTCGAGATACACCACCATGCCGTGATAGACCTCGGGAGATCCGAGTCCGTAGATGCACGAGACCGACGAGATAATCAGCACATCATTGCGCTGGAGCAACGATGTGGTCGCGGCATGGCGCATCTGGTCGATTGCGTCATTGATCGACGCATCTTTTGCAATGTACGTATCAGTCTGCGGGATGTAGGCTTCCGGCTGGTAGTAATCGTAATAGCTGATGAAATATTCGACCGCGTTATGAGGAAAGAATTGCTTGAACTCTTGATAGAGCTGGCCGGCCAGCGTCTTGTTATGCACCAATATAAGAGTCGGCTTCTGAACCCGCTCGACCACATTAGCCATCGTGAAGGTCTTGCCGGAACCGGTCACGCCCAGCAGAGCTTGGTGCTTTCGGCCTGCTTGCAGGCCGGCCACAAGCTTGTCGATCGCTTGGGCTTGATCTCCGCAGGGTGTGAATGGAGCAACGAGTTGAAACGGCGGCATAGGGCAACCTTTCGGCTGCATCTTACCACTGACAGAAGCGCGCGATATGGAAAACCCTGCACGGACCGCCAACGATCCGCACAGGGCTTGGGAGACGATCGTCTACTAGTGTCGCGGGTGACGCGGCCCGCCGACCGAGAATCCCTGCCGGTGGACCGGCTCTCGGTTTTCGCCCTCGCGGAACCGATGGGCGGAGGGGTCGGCATGCCGGCGAGGCCGGTGGCGAAGCGATGCCTGTTCTTCTTGGACGCGTCCCGACTGCGGCAAGTTCGCCATTTCTGGAAGCGGCAATTTCTTTGTCTGAATCTTCAACTGCCGCACCATGTGTAGGTACTCACGCTCCTCTGCGGGCGAAAGGATCAAGAACGTGGAGCCTTCCTTCTCGGCCCGACCGGTTCGTCCGGTCCGATGCACGTACGAATTTGGATTGACCGGCAATTCGTAGTGAATCACTTGCGCGACGTCGGGAATATCAAGGCCCCGCGCGGCCACGTCGGTCGCGACGAGCGAGCGAAGACTGCCAGCACGAAATGTGCCGAGCGTCCGTTCGCGTTGCGCCTGACTGTGATTGCCGGTAATTGCGCCGACTGAGGCGGCATCGCCGCCCAACCGCGCCGCAAGGCGTTTCACTTTGTATTTTTGGTCGCAGAACACCATCGAGCGTTCCCCTACCCTCACCGTCTGGAGCAACGTATGCACCAGTTGCGTACGCATTTGTTCGGACTGCACGACATAATAGGCATGGACAATCTGGGTTGGGGTGCTGATCCCTGGGTCGACGGAAATCCGAACGGGACTCCGCTGCATGCTCTGCGCGAGCGCTTGGATCTCTTGTGAAAACGTCGCGGAGAAGAGCAACGTCTGACGCTCGCGGGGAAGCAGATTCAGAATCCGCTGGATGTCGCGGAGGAACCCGCGGTCCAACATCTGATCGGCTTCGTCCATGACCAGGAATGTCACGCCACTCAAATGGAGATGGCCGGATCCGGCCAAGTCGAGTAACCGGCCCGGTGTGCCGACGACAACCATCGGTGGGCGCTTCAGCGCGCGATAGTGCCGCTCGATCGGCGTGCCGCCGTACACGGACAATGACGTGAGCGCGGCCGGCGCATACTTGCGCAGTTCCGTTTCAATTTGGAGCGCCAACTCCCTGGTCGGCGCCAACACGAGAAATTTTGGCCCAGCGACCTGACGCGACCCAGACGGAGGAACCGGCTGAGCTCCCTGAGGAAATGCCTCCGGAGTGATCGCCCTTTCCATCAGCGGCAACAGAAAAGCCAGTGTTTTCCCGCTCCCAGTTTTGGCTTGCGCCATAATGTCTCGTCCCTCCCGCACCGGCGGAATCGCCGCCTGTTGAATCGGTGTGGGCGTGGTCAACCCAGCCTGTTGCAGGCGCTGGGCAAGGAACGAGGGTAACTTCATTTCAGCAAACGTCGACATAGAACTCCTTGTGTATGAGCAAACTTCCTGGGACTGCACAGTCCGGCCGGGATGGCCGAGAAACGCATCGAGGTGATGGGCAATTCTAGGAAGGAAAAAGCGGGGCTGCCGGTATGGCAGCCCCGACGTGTCTACATTCGTTGGCGCTTAGTGCCGGCCGCCACCGAATCCGCCGCGTCCTCCGCCACCGCCGCCGGAACGCGGCTCCTGAGGACGGGCTTCATTAACCGTCAGCGTGCGGCCACCCAGCTGGGTGCCGTTCAGCGCCGTGATCGCCGCCTGCGCTTCGTTATCCGCGGACATTTCCACGAACCCGAACCCGCGAGACTGGCCGGTGAACTTATCAGTGATAATCCGGGCTGATGCCACCGCTCCGTGCACAGCAAACAGATCGCTCAGTTGCTGCTCGGTTGTGGAATATGGCAAACCCCCAACATAAATCTTCGAACCCATTGGGTTCCTCCTTTGAGATATTTGGTGTTGTCTTGGACAAGAGTACGGGTGAGGAAGGAATGGGCCGAAGACGCAAACACGATGGCGACTTGGGTCTGGCTTCCGATCAAGATCCCGGGCGCAACCAAAACAACATCAGTTCAGGCCTTGTCACTCTCTCTTGTATTACTACCAGGCCTTTCGCAGTAATACAGCGACACTCTAGCGCAGGGCTCACCCAAAAGCAAGCAGAGATCCACTTTCGTGATCGACGACGGAAGCTCAGTAGGCGGCGGGGGCGGACAAGGGCCGGTGAGAAAAGAGCGGTACTGCGTGTAAGCTGTCGAAATGCAACGTCGTTTTCCCACGCACCACCAGTCCGACCCGTCCAATTCCCAACGTCTGATCCTGCACCGACGGCAGCATCTGGCCATCGAAGGTCGTTTCGATAAAGTCCTTGCTGATAATGGTATTCCGCTGCACACGGAGATAATGCCACGCCACCGCCTTCGGCGTGATCGGTGTCTCACCGATCACAGTTTCCTGTCCATCGTTCACCCTGATCACCGTAACGGTCTTGGCTCCAAGATCGACGAGTGCCGCATAAAAATTCTTTGCGTCCTTCACGCCGAAGACTAGACCACCGGCAGCGCCCCCTCCTTCCGACGGCAACCGTAGCCTCACCGACACGTCCGGATACTCGTACTCAAACCCACTCGCCACTAAGAGTTGCGAGCACGTCGCTGCGTTGCAGAGCGACGTCACCTCCACAATGTTTGGAGACGAGGGGGCTTCCGCATCCGAGCGAATCGTCCAACTCGCAACCGGTCCGGCGCCATGTGGCAGCGCCGTAAACCCAGTCGGAGATTCATCCACTTTCTGCTGATCGAACGTCCAACGATTGAATAATCCACCCGACACCTGCCCCTTCAGCCTCGATTCCTTCTCGACATGATTTTCCGTCTCCACGGCGTGCACTAGTTGGGAGAAACTTCCCCCGTCGCCAACAACCAACAGCGACAGTACCACAGACGTGACGGCGTAGAGGCTACTCCGACATATCCTGGTAGGAATTTTCACCGTCGTCACTTTAGAGGCCTCTACTTGAGCTCGATAATCTCTCGTTGCATCCGATCCCGTTCCGCCAAAATTTTCTTCCGCCGTTGCCACCGATCCCACGTCCACCACTTGAGCCGATCCCGAAACGTGACCGTCGGCGGCAAGGAGCTGCCGCCTGGGGCATGCTGAAAATCATAGCCCTGGTGCGTATTTCGCTGCTCGAAGAACCGCCGATACAAATGATCGTATAGTCCTCTGCCTGAATCACCTGCTGCCACGCTCCCTCCTACAACAACATCTCCAATTGTTGACTCTCCGTCACCGGCGCCGAACAGGCCTGCCGATGGCACACGTACGCGGTGGCTTGCCCATTCACGCTCGTTTTTCCCACCGCGAGCGGCAAGTCCGCTTCCGACGTACGACGCGACTCATCGACCACAAGCACGGCCCGATTCGGAACGTACCGCCGGTGCACTGCGGCCAGCAACGATTCGGTTGCGGGATTCCCGCGCACCCCCACGACGACGATCTCTTTGGGCTGCGAGAGGTACCAATCCAACGCGCAGAGCATCGCCGACAAGCCATAGGCGTTTTGTTCCATCACGCCCTTGAACAGGCGAAGCAGCCCCTCCCCTCTCTCATAATACGTCTGCGCTCCGGTGAAAGAAAAGAGCCTGAACAGGAGCATTGCCGCGATGGCGTTGCCGGAGGAGATTGCGCTGTCGGTCCCCGATTTCATCCGATGCAGTAGGGCTTCGTGATCGTGGCTCGTGAAAAAGCAGCCGCCGGCATTCCCATCCCAAAAATTGGCGAGCAATCCGTCGGTGATCTCACGGGCTTGCTCCAAATACCAGCGATGCGAGGTCGCTTCAAACGCGTCCAACAAGGCCATCCCAAGATACGCCGCATCGTCAAGATAGCCGTTCAAACGCCCACGGCCGGCCGCCACCGTGCGATGAACCCGACCATTCACCACCGCATAGTCGACGAGAAAGGTCAGGGCGCGCTCGGCCATGGCGAGATAGGCCGGCGTCCCAAACGCGTGGAAGGCATCCAGATAGGCCGATACCATCATGGCATTCCAACTCGTCAGCACATTATCGTCCCGTTGCGGCTTTGTCCGTTGTTCGCGCGCGGCCAGCAATTTGATACGCGTAGGGCGCAACCGGGACTCCAACTCTTCTTGTTCTTCGAGAGGGAGTCGCAGCCCATTCAAATGATTGAGCACATTCTTGCCTTCGAAATTACCGCTCTCCGTCACGCCATAATACCGGCAGAACTCCTCGGCCAAGTCGGCTCCCAGCACCGCCGCAATCTCTCCCGGTTCCCAGACAAAATACGTCCCCTCATGTCCGTCACTGTCGGCATCCTGCGCCGCGAAAAAGGCCCCGTCGGGATGCGTCAATTCTCGGCGCACATAGTCCAACGTCTCCTCCGCCACTTCGCGAAAGCGGTGCTCTTTCGTCAGGCGCCACGCGTCCACATAAATCCGTACGAGCTGCGCATTGTCGTAGAGCATCTTCTCGAAATGGGGAACCAACCACTGGCCGTCGACGGAATACCGGTGGAACCCCCCGCCCAAGTGATCGTAGATCCCTCCCGCCGCCATCGTTCTGAGCTGCAGCAAGACTTGCTGTTGATGCGACTCGTCTTTCGTTCTGGCCGTCTGACGCAGCAACACATTCAGCGGCGGCACCGTCGGAAATTTCGTTCCCTCCCCGAAGCCTCCGTGGACCGGGTCGAAAACCTGACCCAGACTTTTGGCCGCGGCATCGAGCAGCCGGTCCGTCAACGGCTCGGAAGACGGTTGCAGCGCGCTCACGCTCAACAGACCGACCTTGACCCGTTCAACGTTCTTCCGCACATCGTCGCGATGATTCCGGTAGGCCTCGACGACGCCCCGCAGCACCTCGGGAAACCCCGGCAGGTTATAGCGCGGCGTAGGCGGGAAATACGTTCCTCCATAAAATGGCTCTTGCTCGGGTGTCAGGAACATCGTCAAGGGCCAGCCTCCGCCACGACCCAAAAATACCTGCGCAGACTTTTGATAGATCTCGTCGAGGTCCGGTCGCTCCTCCCGATCCACTTTGACATTGATAAAGTGTTGATTCATCAGCTTGGCAATTTCAACGCTTTCAAAGCTTTCGTGCGCCATCACATGACACCAATGGCAGGCTGAGTAACCGATCGAGAGCAAGATCGGCTTGTCTTCCGCCTTCGCTCGCAACAAGGCTTCTTCACCCCATGGATACCACTCCACTGGGTTGTCGGCATGTTGACGAAGATACGGACTGGCTTCAGTGATCAGCCGGTTGGGAAATGAATCGGGTGCGATGGGATCGGTCATACGCTGTTCATCCTATTATTCATCGTGATCGTTTGGCATAGTACCGCGGTCGGCGCTGCGCTGCAACGGATCTCACGAGCCCGCAATCTGTGTTATATAGGCGTCCATCATGGCTCGGCCAGTTTGCCTCGGCAAGGTGCTTCAGCCGATCAGCCTGCTTTCGATTGGGCTCGCCCTTGCCCTGTCGCCTCTTTTTAGCAATGCCCAATCTCTCGACCTACAGGCTGCGCTGAATACAGCGCTGGAGCAGATCTCAGGGGAACGGATGCGCGCCGATGTCACGGCGCTCAGCAAAAGTTTTAACGGCCGGCAGGCCGGAACGGATGACGATCTCACATCAGCTCAGTGGGTGGGAGATCGTTTTCTCAAGTTTGGGTTGCGGATGCCGACCATTCGAAATTATCCGCTCACGATTCCTTCCCTGGTGGGGAAAGACGGTACTTCCTCCGGCCTCATGGCCACCTTGATCACAACCTCGACGATAGCCCCGGACACTTCACTGAGAATCTCGGCCGGTGGTGATGCAACCTCTCGACGCCTGGGAGCCGAGTACCTTCCTGTCTTCGATTCACCGTCAGCCGGGGTGCAAGGACCTATCGTATTCGTCGGGTACGGCATCGCCGATCAAGCCAATGGGCTGAACGATTATGACGGAGTGGACGTGCATAATTGCGTTGTCCTGTTCCTGCGAGGAAAACCGGATTACTACCAGCCGCCGATCAGCCACGCCGACAAAGTGCGCATCGCGACGCAGAAGGGAGCCATCGGCTATCTGACCGCCACAGGGCCTGTGCTCAACGCCTATGAGGCCAGACGAGGGATCACCGGAACCCCGACTGCGTTCTATGGAATGACGGATGCCTTACCCGGCGCCTGGATCAGCACCGCCCTCGCAGAAGAGATCCTCGCTGATCCCCCGCAAACCGGACAACTTCGAACCAAGCAAGAGCAGCTGAACAAGGCTCCAATCTCACAAGCCCTCCGCACCGGACGATTCGGCTCGCTCTCGTGGAACACCAAGCCGATTGAAGGCCTGCTCACGAATGTTCTGGCATCGATCCCTGGAAGCGAGGCACACATGGGGCAGGACACCGTGGTGATCGGCGCGCATCGGGATCACTTTGGCATACAGGCCGGCTTGGTATTTCCCGGCGCCGACGACAACGCCTCCGGGACCGCCGTCATGTTGGAAGTCGCACGGATACTCGCGACGCAACCCGTTCACCCCAAGCGCACCATCCTCTTCATCTCCTTCAGCGGAGAAGAACGCGGTTTGCTAGGCTCTCGCCTGTATGTCGGACGGCCGGTGGTCTCTCTGAGCAGCACCAAGGCCATGATCAATATCGACCATGCGAGCATCGGCAACGGGCGGCTGACCGTGGGCATAACCGGACTGGAGAAGAGCCTCGCACAAGAGGCAGGACAACTAACAGGGCTAGCTGACAAACTGGATTTATTCGGATTCTTTCCCGGTGGGGATCACGTGCCGTTCAAAGAAGCTGGCGTACCGACCGTCACCGTCGTCAGCGGGGGCGTGCATCCGCACTTCCATCAACCAACCGATACCGCGGAGACTGTGAGTGCCGACATTCTCACCGCAGCGGCTCGCTACGTCCTCGCATTGGCCTGGCAACTTGCGAATGCCCCTTGATCGAGACCTGAGGCAAGAGGCACGAGGCTAGAGGAGGACAATAGAACGCAAGACTCCGAGCCCTCGCTTTCACAGCTAGCCGGTCTCCCAACGCCTCTAGTCTGGCTACGGAATTTCGTCGAAGATGGTCGACTGAATCGCCGGTAACGGAGGCGTTTGTCGTGGCGGGCCAGGCAACACGATCGGAGAGCCGACTTGGTTGGCACCCTGGATCAACCCGATCGATAGTTGCGGCCCGAGCGTCATCACGGCACCGGACCAGGCCTGGCCGGTGGTGGGATTGCGAAAACTATACGATTCAAAATTTTGGCCGGGAGTATACAGATAGCCCTGAGTGCCTTGGCTGTCGAGATACAAGTTCCCCGGGCCGACCAAGTTGAACAGCGGAGCGACGCCGCCATCGAACCCGCGGACACCGGAGACGGATTGTGCCCATGCAGAAGACTCGAAGCAGGGAAATAGGAAGAGGCTCAAGGCGAGGGCTGAAAGTGCGACGAAGCGACGGGCTGCTTCCGAACAGGATCTCCCGCTGAGATCGTCCACTTTTGCGATCGCACTTAGTTCATGACAGTGCGTCATGGACAGATTATAGTATGATCATTCTTTCTTTGTCGACCAAAGGGGGCGTTATGGCTCAATCTCCTTTTGCACGTGGGTATCTCCTGAATCTCCTGCTTGGCTCGAGTCTCCTGCTCCCGCCAAGCGTTGGTTGGTGCGCGGACCAGGGCAAGGCCTCATCCATAGACCGGCACGAGTCGCTCTCGCTCGCCGACGCCGCGCTGCGCGCGTTGGAACACAACCTGGACATCAATATCAGCCGGCAGACGAAAGACAGCCGCATCGCCGACATCACGGTCGAACAGGCGAAGTTCGACCCGACGCTCAGCGTCAACGGCCAATATAACCGAACCGTGAATCCGCTCAACCGGCCCGTGTTCGGCGGCACCGGCGGCGCCTTGAACAGCATCGAGACATTCGACCAGCGCAACCACTCGGTCACGTTCGATGCCACCACCAACTTACCCACCGGCGGGAACGTGGATCTGAACTACAGCCCGGCCCGCACGAACGTGAATCAGAACGTAGCCAACGGCTTCTTGTTCAACCCGGCCTACACCGGCGGACTCGCCATGACCCTCACGCAACCATTGCTCCGAAATGCAGGCATCGATGTCACCAAGACGTTCATCAATATCGCGCAGAACAATGCGACCGTGGAAGAACACGTCTTTCGTGATCGGGTCCTGACCGTCTTAGCGACGGTCGAGCAAACCTATTGGGAAGTCGTCTTTGCGAATGAGAATCTCAAGGTGGCCGAAGCCGCCTTGAAAGCCGCCCAAGAACTCCTGGCCAGCAATCGCGCAAAGGCCAAAGCCGGTGTCATGTCGATTGTTGATGTCCTGCAAGCCGAAGCGGCCGTCGCCTCGCGCGTCGAGCAGATACTCATCGCCGAGAAAGCGATCCGCGATCAGGAAGACCAATTGCGTCGATTGCTGAACCCTGCAGAGGAAGATCTCCGTCAGGACACGCGATTGACGTTGCTCGACCAGCCGGTCGTATCGTTGGAGCCGATAAGCTTACAAGAAGCTATCGATACCGCCATCGAGCATCGCCCTGAAGTGGTTCAGGCCAAGAAGAACATTGACTCGAGTGAACTGAATACGAAGTTCGCCAAGAATCAGTTGCTCCCGACCCTTTCGTTCCAAGGCACGATGGGACTGGCCGGATTGGGAAAAGACTACGGAGATTCTGTGAATCGGAACCTCAGCGGCGATTTCTACAACTATGGCGCCGGCCTCGTCTTGAGCTATCCTCTCGGCAACCGTTCAGCCTGGAGCACCTACAACAAGCGCCAGCTGGAAGGGAAAAACGCCGAAGCCTCGCTCGTCAGCGTGCGGCAACAAATCATCGTCGGGGTCCGTGAAGCCGTCCGGCGCGTGCAGACGGACTTCAAGAGAATCGAAACAACAAGGTCCGCCCGCATTATGGCGGAAAAGCAATTGCAGGCCGAACAAGAACGCCTAAAAGTCGGATTGACCACCACGCGGTTTGTGCTCGACTTCCAACGCGACTTGGCCACGGCACAGGGCAACGAATTGCGCGCGACCCTGGATTACAACAAGTCGCTCTCCAACTTGGCTCGGCACAAGGCCACGACGCTCGACAAATACAACTTCCGCATCAATTAATAGCCTCCCGATGGCGACCGAACCTGGCCTGCATTCCTACTCGACTCAGGCCGAAGAACGGGGAGCAGCATTGGCACTGCTCCCTATCGCCGCCACCATCGACTACTACGCGCTATCCAATGCCCTTCAAACCCAGCCCCTCGTTCAATTCGCACCACAGATTTTGGCCTATCTGGCTC
>JBKJWE010000475.1:0-13716 GCA_046717045.1 Nitrospiraceae bacterium
ATTCAGAAGGGGAATGCCTATGATGAGTTCGCATTCGAGTCCATTGGACGCAATACCGAAGCATTGGACCTCTACCGGAACATCACGCGCACCTATCCAAAATTTCGTGACGCGGCCTATCGAAGAGCTCAGCTTGCTTCCCCGCCAGGGCAACTTAAGAATGGAGCACGTCACGCTGCGGCCAACGGCTCATGGTTCGGCTATGCCTTTGCCAGCCTGAATCGGCTTATTGGGATTCACAAATAAGCTACTGGCAGTTCGACAACCTCATGAGTTAACAGTCTGGGAGAGGGTTGCTGTAATCTTCTTATACACATCTTCAGCGGTTCGCAGCGGTTCCCATCCCAGTACCGCCATTGAATCCTTAACATAGCTTCCGGCCCGCATGCCATTAAGAACACAAGTCACCCCCGGGGTGCTGGTCAAGACCCAGAGCGACTTTCGCGAGAGCGATTCTTTCCGTCTCGCTTCCGGTAGCAGCGGGTCGATCACAGCGGCCAACGCAGCAGACTTTGCGCGGCTCCGTTCAGTCGCCTCCCTGTGCAACCCTCGCAAGAGCGTGACCAATTCAGGCACGTATCGCTCCCGCCAATCTTCCCACTGCTCGGCGGTTTTCCCAGTCGCATGTTTGGTCACAGCCTGCACGACTTGATTCACATGCGGAGCGATCATTTGATGCTCGATCTGTTCCCAATGTTCAAGTCCCTGAATCTGCCCTCGCACGCGCGCCAATTCCTGCGCCCAGGAAAAGAAATCCGCCGGGGCTATGCCTTGCCCGCCATGTTGAATAGCCGGGGCGATCGTCGTGCGATACTCATCCTCTAATGTCGCCACAACCTGGCGCTGCCGCTCAAAGTCTACTAGATCTCCTTCCAGCGAGAAATCCGCCAGGCGGAGCACACCGCTTCCTTTCTGCGGCATCGCATTGAGCGGCCGATTCACCAACACCGCGATGCGGTGGCGTTGAGCCACACCCAGCACCGTCTCACGTCGATCCGCACCCTGGTTCAGCGTCAAAAACGCTCCCGATTCATAGAGGTTCATGGGACATTGCAGTACGGCGAAATGATGGGCGGTCACATTGAGAGATGTCGCCGCACGCTGCGCGGCTTCCAGCATGGCAGACAGAGAAGTAGATTCAGGATCGTCCGGCGAGGCCGTGACGGTATTGGACGAGACGCCATAGAACAACAGCCGTCCCGCGGCAACTTGGGATTCGAAGAAGGCAAACGCCCTCTCCAATCGGTGGTAAAATTGCCGGCGAATGCCCTCCAAGTCACCTTTTCCACTGTGAGCCGCTTCCGAGAGAAAGTACTCAGGATTATGCAGCAGACACACCTCTAATGTGGTGAGTCCCAGGCGATCCAGTGAGGCAGTCAGCTGATCGGCAAGAAATTCTGGATGGAGGCAGTGCCACATTCCATCACCATACTTCACCATCTGGGGATACGGACGTCCGGCCTTCTCACGCGCCTCAGCCTGTTTTAAATTCTGGCCCTGGACATACCCGATTTTTGAGACCACGATAACTTCTTCTCGGGCGAGTTCACCGGTCTTCATCAACTCGTCCAGGACAGACCCAATCAGGCGCTCGCTGTCCCCATCCATATAATTCGCGGAGGTGTCGATGACATTGCAGCCGCCCCGAAGTGCCGTCGTCAAGGCCCCACGGTGTTCCGCATCGCTGGTATCCACCCGATACGTGCCGAATCCCAATCGCGACGCGGTGAGTCCGGTTGAGCCGAACGGACCAAAACCCTGTGCGAGGTGTGGCAGGTGAGTGACCATTCGAACAGCATAGGTCGCCGTGCCGCCGACCGTAGCCCTGCCTGCCCTCTGTGATCCTCGCAGAACAGGCGCATCCGTCGCGGCATCCACCATGCGCGATGTCAATGCAGCGGCAACCTCTCGCATATCGGTGAGCGGCCGTTGGCAGGCAAAGTTTCGACAGATATAGAGCGCCGCCTTTCCCTCGACCGGATCTTTCCCTGCGAGAAGGGGATGCGTATTGTGTCCCATTTCCGTTGTCGTCACGGCGATGATTCTGTTCGGAAGATACGTCTCGTGCACGACACGCTGGAGCGCCGACATGGTCGGATCGTTTGCCGGACCGACAAGGGCGAGTTCCAGCGGACCTTCGATCAAAAAGTCCACCACCGCAAGGCTTTTGGCGAAGGCTCGGGGATATCGGGCAATCTGTCGGCCATAGGCGCGGATAGCTCCGGTCGAGACCTCGCGCCAATCCAGGCGATCGAAATGGAACGACAAGCGCGCCAACATTGAGGCCGCCACCGCATTCCCGCTCGGCGTGGCGCCGTCGGCGCCTTCTCGACCTCGGACGATCAGGGCTTCGTGCGTCTTACCAGTCGTGAAAAACCCCCCTTGCCCTTCATAGAAATTCTCCACCATGCGTTCGCCCAGTTCTCGGGCTTCGTCGAGAAACCGATTTTCTCCACTAGCTTCGTAGAGGTCGATCAAACCTTCGCCAAGATAGGCATAGTCCTCCAACACCGCATCGAGATGCGCCCGACCTTGCCTCGACGTCCTCAACAACCTGCCATCCGGCGAGCGATGGACCTGCAAGAGAAAATTCGCCGCTCGGCCTGCTGCATCGACATACGTTGCGACGCCTAGCACGCGCCCTGCCTCGGCCATGGCGGAAATCATCATGCCATTCCAAGCCGTGATGATCTTGTCGTCCAACCCCGGTGGAACCCGTTTGAGCCTTGCCTGATAAAGGAGGGGGCGCACACGAGTCATCGTCTCCAACAACTCGTCGCCCGTGATATCCAGCTCCTTCAAGACAGCTTCAAGCGGTCTCAGTCGATTGGGAATGCTGCGGTGTTCCCAATTCCCTAGATCGGTAATATCGTAATAGGCACGAACGCGCCGGACATCTTCGGGATTCGGCAGCACGGCCTGGACCTCAGTCGGCGTCCAGACAAAAAACTTGCCCTCGACGCCTTCCGAGTCGGCATCGGTTGCGGAATAGAATCCTCCGGTCGCATCCGTCATTTCGCGGAGAATGTAGTCGAGCGTCTCCATCGCCACCTGACGGTAAGCCGGCTGCTTCGTAACTTGAAACGCCTCGACATACGTATGCGCAAGCAAGGCATTGTCGTACAGCATCATCTCGAAATGCGGGATAAGCCAGCGCTCATCGGTAGAATAGCGGGCAAAGCCGCCGCCGATGTGGTCGTAGATGCCGCCGGCGGCCATCGCATCCAGGGTTCGCGTCACCATCTGCAACGCACGTGAGTCGCCGGTCCGTCTGTGACAACGCATCAGTAATGAAAGCCCGGCTGACGGGGGAAATTTTGGCGCGCCCCCGAAACCACCATGGCGTTGGTCGAAATCTTCCTGAAACTGCCCCACCGCATCGTCGAAGATGGAGGCATGCACAGAAACAGGGGAGGGCGCATGCAACTCCCGTTTCAACCGCTCGGTCATGTCACGAGCCTGACTACGAAGCCCTGCGGCATCCCGCTGCCAAAGATCAGCAATTTTATCCAGCAGGCTGGGAAACCCAGGACGCCCCCATCGATCGTCAGGCGGGAAGTAGGTCCCGGCATAAAACGGCTCCTGTTCCGGTGTGAGAAACACGGTCATCGGCCAACCACCCTGGCCTCGATTCATGGCCACTGTCGCTTGCATATAAATCTCATCGAGATCCGGCCGCTCCTCACGATCAACCTTGATGCAGACAAACGAACGGTTCATACGCGACGCGATCGCCTCACTCTCGAACGATTCGCGTTCCATCACATGACACCAATGACAGGCCGAATATCCGATTGAGAGTAGAATCGGACGATTCTGCTCCTTCGCACGCGCAAGCGCTTCAGGGCCCCAGGGATACCAATCTACGGGGTTATAGGCGTGCTGTAGTAGATAGGGGCTGGTTTCGTGAAGAAGGCGATTGGCTCGACGTGTCTCGGATTGGGGTTCCATGCTCGCACCGTAGCATTCGACAGAAAAGCAGGTCAACGTCCGTGCGAATGAAAAAGGCCTACGATCATCCGATCGTAGGCCTTCGGAACTACTTTAAGTTGGCTGATCTGCAGGATCAACAACGGGCGTCGTGATTACTTGCCCTTTTTCTCGTCCTTCTTCTCCTTCTTCTCCTCGCCCGCGTATGC
The DNA here is from genome assembly GCA_046717045.1 of Nitrospiraceae bacterium. GTDB lineage: Bacteria > Nitrospirota > Nitrospiria > Nitrospirales > Nitrospiraceae > JBKJWE01. The sequence continues at coordinate 4,140 of JBKJWE010000475.1, forward strand.
CGGGGCGCTGAAGGTCACTGCCACTGCGACTGCCAGGATGGCCATCAACATGCGCTTCATAATGCCTACCCCCTCTAGCGATTGTGATGTAATGTCTGCCTGACCATCAGGCAAACGGCGGGTACGGTGGCGGATAATTCCTTCTATTGTCAACGGGTCGTGCACTGATCGGTCCACGTCAGATTGTCGAAAAACTCTTTCATGAAGATCGTCTGCTTAAAGCCATGATATTATTATTGGAAAGGAACTTTTTTCCAAACGCCTATGACCGACGTCGGCCCCTATTCAAACTATCGCCTCACTGCGCGGCTTGAGCTGGCCAACCGGCCTGGGATGTTTGCCAACGTCGCGGCGATCTTGGCACAGACCGGCGCCAATCTGGGTGCCGTCGATATCGTCTCAGCGACGGCCGACCACATGGTTCGCGACGTCACGTTCGACGTCCGAGACGAAGTTCACGGCGAACAGGTCGTGGCACGGTTGAGTGGTCTCCCCCACGTCACCGTTCTGTCCGTGTCTGACCGCATATTCTTGCTCCATCTGGGCGGCAAGATTCGGATGCAGAGCAAGCTGCCGCTGACCACGAGAAACATCCTCTCGATGGTCTACACTCCGGGAGTCGGCCGCGTGGCCCAAGCCATTGCGAAGGATCCGGCCAAAGTCTATGCCTTTACCAGCAAGAGCAACAGCGTCGCGGTCGTAACGGATGGCTCGGCCGTGTTGGGTCTCGGCAATTTGGGACCAGAGGCTGCGTTGCCCGTCATGGAAGGGAAAGCCATGCTCTTCAAAGAGCTGGCGGACATCGACGCGTGGCCTATCTGTCTGAATACCCAAGACCCCGAACAGATTGTCCAAACCATTCAAGCCATCGCCCCTGGATTCGGCGCGATCAATCTCGAAGATATCGGAGCCCCTCGCTGTTTTGAAATTGAACGTCGGTTGAAGGCCAGTCTGTCGATTCCCGTCATGCACGACGACCAGCATGGCACCGCCGTCGTCATTCTCGCGGCCTTGACGAATGCGTTGACGGTCCTTGGCAAAAATCTTGAGGACGTGCGTGTCGTTGTGAACGGCCTCGGCGCAGCCGGAACAGCCTGTTGCCGCATGTTGCTCGCTGCAGGACTGTCCCACCTCGTTGGGTGCGATCGGGAGGGCATCATCTTGCATGGCGATGGAGAGCAGCTGCGAGCCTGCCGTACAGACCTTTCTTCATGTTTGACCCGGGATCGCCCACAAGGCAACTTGCGCGACGCACTGACCGGCGCCGATGTCTTTATCGGCCTATCGGTCGGCAATGTCCTGACCGCCGATGACCTCGACCGAATGACCCCGGACCGTATCGTTTTTGCCATGGCCAACCCGGACCCCGAAGTGTCCCCGTCGCTTGCGGCTTCACATTGTCGAATTTTTGCGACCGGTCGCTCGGACTTTCCGAACCAGATCAACAACGCGCTTGCCTTCCCCGGCATTTTTCGAGGCGCCCTGGACGTCCAGGCCCGCGACATCAACGAAGCCATGAAGCTGGCTGCGGCCAAGGCCCTGGCAGGTACGATTCCACGATCGGCTCTGAGCGATGACTACATCATTCCAAGCGTGTTTGATAAAGAGGTCGTTCCTCGTGTAGCCAAAGCCGTCGCAGCGGCAGCACGCGACTCGGGAGTCGCGCGTCGTCGTGCTAAAATCAGCGACGATCTGCCATCCGCTTAAGCCTCTTTCACCTGGAACCTTCACTTCTTTTGCATATTCTCAGGTCAATCGCGCCCTTCTGGGCGGAAGCGGCCCTGTGCTACAATGCCCACCTCTGGAGACCTTGTTTGCCATGGCGTTTTCCACCGCCAAGTATATTAAGTTCCGGAAGGGCATGCACCGGCGCATCGAGTCGTTACAGTCGAAAGCGGCGGACAGTTTGGACGTCGCCATCGACACCATGATGCAGGAGCGGATCGACAGTTTTTTTCGCATCGAGCAGGGTCTCGAAGAAGTGGCAAAGTCCCTGTTGCTCATCGAAGAAGAGCTGTCCCACGTCCGCGATCTGTCGGGCGCTGTCCGTTTGGAATCCCGGCTGGAATTTGTGGAAGATCGTTGGGACGACCTCGACAGCGAGGTTCGGGAGCGACCACGCCGGCGGCGGCGCAAGATTAATCTGGCCGATTTTCTGAAAGCTGCCAGTGGGGGCGGGGGGGATTTTTCTCAAACCTCGGGGGGCGTGAACAACGCCATGGACGCCTATGCCATCATCGGCGTGGAGTTCGGAAGCTCCATGGCCGATATCACGGCCGCATTCCGGCAAAAGGCCAAGCAACTTCACCCCGATTCCAACAACGGCGATCGAAGTTCCGAACCGGAATTGCGGCGCATTTTAGAAGCCTATCAGTTCTTGAAAGAATATTTGAGTCTTAGCAACATCGAGCCCCTCCGACCGCCCGACGCCACCTACCGACCAACCGAGTAGCGAGACGCCACGCTCATGACCATCGCGCCACTCCAGTACGTGACCGATCATCAGGCCCTCGAGTCCCTCTGTCGACAGCTCCGACAGAGCCCTCGACTCGCGCTTGATACGGAATTCGTGGGCGAAGACAGCTTCGTGCCTCGGCTGGAGCTGATCCAAGTCGCAACGGAATCGACTGCTGCTGTCATCGATTTCCCAGCCCTGCAAGCCCACGGTCCTCTCGATGTGCTATGGGAGATAGTCTGCGACGTGAACGTGGAGAAGGTCGTGCATGCGGGTCGACAGGATCTCGACCTCTTCGCTGCGCATGCCGGGCAACTTCCGAAACCCTTCTTCGATACTCAGATTGCCGCCGCCATGGTCGGCTACGGCGCGCAAGTCGCGTATGCGAATCTGGTGCAGCGCCTCCACGGCACCAAGCTCGCCAAAGCCCACACCTTTACAAATTGGAGCGCACGCCCGCTCACACAGGATCAGATCGCGTATGCGCTGGAAGATGTACAGTTTCTCTTACCGATCCACAGCCATTTGCAGAACCGCTTACAAACACTTGGTCGGCTTGATTGGGTGCGAGAAGAGTTTTCCCGGCTGGAAACAACTGTGGGAGAAAAGGCAAAAGACCCACAAGACCGCTACCAACGCATTCGGGGATGGGATAGCCTCAAACCGAAGAATGCCGCGATCCTCAGGGAAGTGACTGCGTGGCGGGAGATGGAAGCCCGACGACGGAACGTTCCCCGCGGCCGTGTGATGCGTGACGAAGTGCTCATCCAACTCGCGCGCCATCCCCCAAGGACTATCGACGAACTCCGCGGGCTCCGCGGACTCCACGGTTCCGAGGTGGATCGGCACGGCACGCAACTGCTCGCTGCCATCGCGACCGCACAGTCCCTGCCCCCATCGGCATGGCCCGAGGTGCCTCGCGACCGAAAACCTGAACCGGAATCGACCGGCCTGGTGGAAGTGCTCCAAGCCGTGCTCAAAGCGCGGGCCGCGGAAGAAGACATCGCACCCACATTACTTGCCACCAGCGCCGAAATCCAAACGTTGGTCGAGGCCAGACAGAAACGCGTGACCGCCGATGTTCCCGTGTTGCGCGGGTGGAGACGTCACCTTGTCGGTGACCTGCTGTTACAAGTCTTGGACGGCTCTGTCAGCATTTCCGTCGACTGTTCCACAGGCGGTCTTCGGATGACTGCCCAAGGCGCATCCAGACCTTCCGACCAAGGATAATCCTCTCGTTCTGTCCCGCCCGCTCTCCCAATCGGACTGTTCAAAAACGGGCGATTTGCTCTCGCCTGATACTGGGCTGTCGGCGGGGGAAGCCATCTACCGCCAAAAACACCCCGGTTCACGCCTGTTTCCGAAGAATGCCGGGCCTCCATGATTTGATTATGGGGACCTCAATTGGTATAGAATTGGCATTCTCCTCCCTCTGACTTCACCCTCAATAGACCAAGGATACATACTATGCCCCGCCAGCTCTGGAACACCTGTCTTGCCTTTGCTATGCCTGGAGGGCTCTTGGTCCTCGGCGCATTCGGATTTCTTCGGCCCCATGGCCTTCCAAACTGGCTCCAAGAACCGATCTCTGCATTGCCCTACATTGTCCTGCTCTTCGGTCTCGTGTTCGGATGGTACTTTTCCAGTAGCCGCATGATCCTCTCGCTTCTGATTCTCGCCATGACCGATCGTGCCCTCGTGATATTTCCTCTCTCGAACAGCGATCCAACTGCCGTCGGCCAGATCCTCTTCGCCACGACAGCCTTTCTCCTCCCCATGAACTTCCTGGCCTTTTCGATTCTGAAAGAAGACGCAATTTCGACGCTCCGCGGGATCATTCGCTCCGTACTTGTGTTGTTCCAACCCTTCCTCGTCCTCTGGCTCTGCCTTCCGGAACAGCAGAAGGTAGCGGAGTCACTCACGCGAATCTATCTCCCGATGATCGATACGACTTGGACCGCGATACCACAGGCGGCCCTCGTCGTCTTTACCGCAACGGTGGTCCTCCAGTTTACGCGATACGCACTGCATCGTGACCCGTTCGATGGCGGATCGATCTGGGCGCTCGTCGCCCTGTTTATGGCCTACCATGGCAGCCGGTACGAATGGCAGGCCACCAATTTCTTTGCCACGGCGGGATTCATTCTCTTCATCTCGCTCCTCCAATCGACGTACCGACAAACCTACCGAGACGAACTCACCGGGATTCCCGGACCTTTGGCCTACGAAGCGGCCGTCGCGCAATTGGGCCGTACCTTTTCCATCGCCGTGATCGGGATCGACCAACTCAAACACTATGCCAACACACATGGTCGACCGGTCGGCGAACAGATCCTCAAGCTGATGGCTCCCAAGATCGAGGCGAGCTGTGATAGCGGGAAGGTCTTCCGGACGAGCGGAGAAGAACTCACCCTGCTCTTCAACGGCCTTTCTACGACAGATACGTTGGTTGCTCTGGAGACCTTGCGAAAAATGGTCGACGCCACCCATCTCCTATTGCGCGGGCGAGACCTTGTCTGGGAGGACCAGCGCGGAACGAAGAAGGCAGGATCACGGGATCAAGATCTCCCGATCACCCTGAGCATCGGCGTGGCGGAAAAAGTGATGGATGCAGCGACCGTGAGCTTGGTGATCAAATCGGCCTATCGCGCGCTCTACGAAGCAAAGGGGGCTGGTGGGAACGTCGTCAAACGAGGACTCGTGGCGCCTGAGTCTGGACGCCGATCATATGGTCAGTCTGGTAGAATGGCCGCGAGTGGCACCTAGAACGCACAGGCTATAACATCGCCTTTACCGTCTCAGCCGGCCGAGCCAACATCGCCTTATCGCCCTTTTCGATAATCGGCCGTTGGATGAGATCTGGATACTGCACCATCAAATCCAGTAGTTCATCATCGGACACCGTCTTCTTCGCAAGGCCGAGCTCTTTATAAATATCCTCTTTCGTTCGCAGCACTTCTTTCGGCGATAACTTCGCCTTTTTCAAGAGCCCCTTCAATTGCGGCTTTGTGAAGGGCTTCTCATAATAATTGACGGTCGTGAAGGGCTCGCCGCTTTCCTTGAGTAGCTGCACCGCTTGGCGACAGGTCGTACAGGTGGGCTTGTGATAGATCGTGACTTCGGCCATTGTGCGACTCCTTCTGGTGCTCGGCGTCCCTTGACGCCATTTTTCTCGCTGTGCTACATGCTGTCTGCTGAATCACCGAATCCTTTCACTATGCCCACAGTTGGAACCAGCTCAAGCGGCCAATTTTCCTGCGCCACCGCCGCCCAACGTAGCTTGCGCGACCTCCGCACCAAACGGAAAGGCCAGCCCCTGTTCGTCATGGGACACGACCTGAACCGGAAGGGGCAGGAAGCCACCTTCGAGGTCTTTAACGACCGGCTGGCCGTGGTGAAATTTTCCGACGGTACAGTCCTCGGGTACGATCCGTTGGAACTCCTGCTCCCGACCGATATCGATGAGCAGGGGATTGCCTACTTTGAAATCCGTCATTGTCCGCAATGCGAACAGCTCTTCAATCTGACCCTCGACGAATGCGACGCCGAAGAAGAACCGACCGCCTGTCCGGAATGCCGCGCCTGAGGAAGAGTGCGGCTAAGTTCGGATCGAACGTGTGCGGTCTTCTCCTCGCTGACCTCAGACATAACCTCAGTCTTCCCTGTTAATCCACGAGGGGTGCTACCTCAATTGCCTTCTTAATCAAACAATCACCGGCGAATGATTGTAACAACATAGGCAGCATGCTCGCGTCCACCACATGGACGGTGGCAACTTTGAACCCATCGGCCACTTTGAATCCTTCAAGCTTCATGGCATGACAGATTTCCAGTTTTTTCCAGATCAGATTATTGAGAATCGTCTCCGACGCTATGAGCTTCATATCGGACACCGTATCGTTCAGCGCCGCCTTCACCGCCACCCGCGATTTGTCTTTCGGCACTTCACTGACGACAGCATACATCATCACTTCGCCATCAGCGCCCGCTGCGTTGATCTGTCCAACGAATCCCATCCCCACCATTACCAATAAGAGAAACATATGTGACATCATGCCTACCCCGTAAGAAGAAGCGTCTCTTCTCCAGAGGAAGAAGGTATACCCCACAACCCGATTGACGCTCATCTTCCTGCGTCTTGACTGCTCCCGTGGCTGACTGCGCTGTTTCCAATCGGCTTGTTCGACCGCTGAGACACCCGCTGATCGGGCAGGCCGAAGAATGCGACAGCAGCCATCAGCAGCACTACGGTGCCGATCACGAGCATGACACGCAGGGACATCGGGACCTCCAGAGTTTTCGTCGCCGACATTTTTAGTATGCCAATCAAGACTCTTCATTTCAAGCTCACCTCGAAGTAGACATGGTAGAATAAGACCATCGCACGGAGAGAAGGCTCATGCCGCACGATTTCATGCCGGGGCTCGCCGGCGTTCCGGCTGCCAAATCCGCTGTCAGCGATGTCGACGGTGAACGTGGCATCCTCGAATATCGTGGGATCCGCATCGAGGAACTCTGCGCGAACTCATCCTACCTTGAGACAACGTACCTCCTCCTCTTCGGCCGACTACCTTCCGCGGCGGAAATGACACGCTGGACGGAAGATGTCACGCATCATCGACGCATTAAGTTCAAGATTATCGATCTCCTCAAGTGCTTACCGGAACAGGGACATCCGATGGACGCCCTGCAGGCCGCAGTCGCGGCGCTGGGCATGTTCTACCCCGGCCGCAATGTACAGGATATCGAGAACAATTATTGGAGCGCCGTGCGTCTTGTCGCGAAGCTGCCGACAATCGTGGCGGCCTGGGCACGGCTGCGTCGAGGCGACGACTACATCCCGCCGCGCGACGACCTCGGATGTTCGGAAAATTTTCTGTACATGCTGACCGAAACCGTTCCTCCCGCTCTCTGGACCGAGGTCTTCGACGATTGTCTCATTCTTCACGCCGAGCATACGATGAACGCTTCCACCTTTACCGGCATGGTCACAGCCTCCACCCTGGCCGACCCATATACCGTGGTTGCATCGTCGATCGGCGCCTTAAAAGGGCCCCTGCACGGCGGCGCAAATGAAGAAGTCGTTCAGATGCTCCGAGAGATCGGCTCGCCGGATCGGGCATCAACCTATGTCGAGGACAGACTCCGTTCGAAGCAGAAACTTATGGGATTCGGACACCGAGTTTATAAGGTCAAAGATCCACGTGCGACCGTGCTACAGAAACTCTGCGAACGGATGTTTACAGGGTCAACCCGTTCGCCGCTCTACGACGTAGCGGTTGAAGTAGAACGTAGGGCAGAAGAGGCACTGCGCGGCAAAGGCATTTACCCCAACGTCGATTTCTACTCCGGCATCGTCTACGACAAGATGGGTATCGGCGTGGACCTCTTCACGCCGCTGTTCGCCATGGCCCGCGTCTCGGGTTGGTTAGCCCACTGGTTGGAGCAGTTGAGAGAAAACAAACTCTTCCGTCCGGATCAGATCTACTCCGGGGAGCACAATCGGGCCTATATCCCCATCAGCGAGCGCTAGCCTTCCATCTCCACCCCCCTTGACTCTTCCAGAGGCCGAATTATCTTTTCCACCAGATAGACAACCAGGCGCGCCAGGAACAGACATCCACATCGTCTCAACCAAAATAAGGAGGTCTACTCATGACACTCGGACGCTGGGACCCGTTTCGTGAACTCGAAGATATGTCGGAACGTTTGAACCGTATGTTCAGCCGTCCGGCTGTAACGACCAAGAACGGCAAAGAATCGCTGACCGTTGCCGATTGGATTCCTACCGTCGACATCAGTGAAACAGACGGGGAATATGTCATCAAGGCGGAGTTGCCCGACGTCAAAAAAGAGGACGTCAAGATTACGCTGGAAGACGGCGTGTTGACACTCACGGGTGAGCGACGCCAGGAGAAGGAAGAGAAGAGCACCAAATACCACCGTGTGGAGCGATCCTACGGGAGTTTTGTACGGAGCTTCTCGCTCCCTGACTTGATAGACGAAACCAAGGTCAAAGCGGAGTATAGGGACGGGATGCTAAACCTGCACCTTCCCAAGTCGGAAAAAGCGAAACCACGGGCGATCGAAGTCAAAGTCGCATAAGCGGATCGCACCGACCGGCACAGGAAACGGCCCGTTTCGGCGGGCCGTTTTTGTTTCTACTAGTGCTCCTGCATCACCAGTTCCCACCGTAACTGATCGAGATCGTGCCGCAGCACATAGCGCCGTCCATCATCGGCCTGAACCCGAAAATAGCAGTGGGTGTCCGTGTACCAACGGTCGAGATATCCGACCACCTTGAGTCGATTGCCCTCAATCCCGAAGGCACGAGGCGTTTCCTCTCCCTTAGGGCCTGCATAGGCCTCGACGGTAATGTGCGGCTGGTCCATCATCCACGACACTTGTGCCAACAGGCAGCCTGAGTTTATCATGGCGCCCGCACCGAGTGAGAACCCCTAGCCTGGAGCGATGAGCATGAAGAAAAAGCAGAATGGAAAGACTCCCGCTTCGACTCGATCGGCCGGAACCACCAGAGTGGAGCGGGACACGATGGGCGAGTTAGCCGTCCCCACCGATGCGTACTACGGTGTGCAAACCGCGAGGGCGATAGAAAACTTCCCGATCAGCCCCCTGCGCATGCCTCGCTCCGTAATCCGGGCTATGGGATTGATCAAGCGCGCGGCGGCGAGCGTCAATCAGTCGCTCGGACTCCTGGACAAGAAGCCGGCCGAAGCCATCAGGCAAGCCGCCACGGAAGTGGTCGACGGTAAACTCGACGCCGAGTTTCCGGTTGATATCTTTCAAACAGGCTCCGGCACTTCGACGAACATGAACACAAACGAGGTCATTTCCAACCGCGCGACTGAACTGCTTGGTGGCGTCCGAGGCAGCAAGCTCGTTCATCCGAACGATCACGTGAACCTCGGGCAATCGAGCAATGACGTCATCCCCACCGCTATTCATATCGCGGCAGGGGAAATGATGCAGCGGCAACTGATCCCGTCCCTCACCCGATTGCACAAAGCGCTCGAACTCAAAGCCAAGGAGTTCGACAAGGTCGTAAAGATCGACCGCACCCATTTGCAGGATGCGACACCCGTTCGCCTTGGACAGGAATTC
>JBKJWE010000476.1:0-3450 GCA_046717045.1 Nitrospiraceae bacterium
GAACTGGATTCGGGAAGAGTCGCGCAGTGACTTGTTGTCCCTTGCTGTGCTCGATCCCGTACTTCGAAATAAGAACGTCCAGATTCTGATTGATGAAGAGCGTCAGCGCATCGTTGATGCTCAACCGTAACGGCTTGGCCGCTTCGGCTGATTCAGCCGTCGCCTGCCCCATCGAAGCCGCCATGCCGACAGAACATGTCAGAACCAGGATACTACCGATGACGAACGTGCAGAAGAGGGGCACGCGTCGACCATCTTGCAGGAACACAGAGAGTCTCCTGTACGGACCACTGCTCGGGTGTAGGCTCTGGGACTGCCCATCGCCTCATTTCCATCAATGGCATTATACAGGGAACCGGGGATGATGCAAAGAATCACCTGAAAAATCAGCGGGTAAGACAATTCCAATTTTCCGGCGAGCTGGGCGGGGAACCTAGGATCTCAGGACAATCGCGGGACCGTCCCACGATACTAATAGTCGAGCCCGACTTTGGAATTGGTGTCCCGGAGATGCTTGCGAACGCGCACCTGCTCGTGGTGCTTGCGGAGCAACTGGCGCCTGATTGCATCGCGATCCTCCGCCACGATGCGAACCAATCGATCCATATCTTCGGCATGCTCGCGGACCAGTTCTGAGAGCTTTTGCATCTGGACTTCTAGACGTTCCAGGCGCCAGGCTAAATCTTGCGTCCCATTGGCAGCCGGCTTGCCCACTTTCGCCAGCGACGTGACCACGACATCCCGCTTCATGCTGTCTCCTTCTGCTTGATCTTCCCATGTGTCGAAGGCTGTCTCGCGTAGTATCAACTTGCGTCATACGGATGTCAACGAATTCGCTTTCTTTCCATTTGGCAGGGGTCCTGCTACAATTCGCCGCCATGAACAATATCTTCACGATGATCCTATCCGGAGGCAAGGGAGAGCGCCTCCAGCCGCTTACGGAGCATCGGGCCAAACCGGCCGTCCCATTCGGCGGGAAGTACCGTATTATCGACTTTACGCTCAGCAATTGCCTGAACTCCGGCCTTCGAAAAGTGGCCGTTCTGATTCAATACAAATCGCATTCCCTAGATCGCCATATTCGAAGCGGATGGGACATTTTGAATGCCGAGCTCGGCGAGTACATCGCATCGGTGCCGCCTCAACAGCGCATCAGCGAAGATTGGTACCGGGGAACCGCGGATGCGGTCTATCAAAACATGTTCCTGCTCGACAACGAACAATCCGAGTTTCTGCTCGTCCTCGCCGGCGACCACATCTATAAAATGAACTACACGGAAATGTTCCACTGGCTCATCGCCAAAAGCGCCGACGCCGTCGTGGGCGCAATCGACATCCCCATCGAGGAGGGCTCGCGATTCGGCATCATGAGCGTGGACGAGCAGTTTTGCATCACCGAATTCAATGAAAAGCCGGCTCAGCCGATGTCCATCCCCAACGATCCAGCTCACGCGTTCGCCTCTATGGGCATCTATTTGTTCCGCACGAGGGTTCTGCGAGAACACTTAATTGCCAACGCGCGAATCGGAACCGCCCATGATTTCGCGAAAAACATCATCCCGCGCATGATCCAAACGGGACGGGTCTATGCCTTCAAGTTTCATGACGCGAATAAGAAAGCCGTGCAGTATTGGCGCGATATCGGCACACTCGATGCCTACTGGGAAGCCAACATGGATCTCGTCGCCGTCGATCCTCTGTTCAATCTCTACGATCCCAATTGGCCGATTCGCACCTATCAAGGCCAGTTTCCTCCCGCGAAGTTCGTGTTCGCCCAGGACTTTCAAGGGGGCCGCATGGGCGTCGCGCTCGACTCCATTGTGTGCGGCGGCTGCATCGTCTCCGGCGGCCGAGTGCAGAACTCCGTCCTGTCACCGAACGTTCGGGTGCAAGACCATGCGGACGTACGAGATTCGATCGTGATGGAGAACGTCGTGATCGGCGAACATAGCCGGATTCGACGCGCGATCATCGATAAAGACGTCAGCATCCCGCCCCATACGGAAATCGGATACGACCGGGAAGCCGATGCCCTACGATTTACAATGACAGAATCCGGTCTCGTCGTGATCTCAAAGGGGATGAAACTGCATGCCTCCCTCGATTCATCCGGTTGACCTGATCGAGGCTCTGCGCCAGAAACACTTGACCCCTGCCATCGTGTTCCTAACCTCGCGCCGCGCCTGCGACGAGGCGATGGAGTCGTTCGACCACTCGCGGAATCTCCTCCCACCGGCCAGGCAAGAAGCCATCGCTGCAGTACTCGAACAAGTCATCGCGCAATATGCCAGCATTGCCGAACATCCGCTCATTCCCACTGTCCAGCGCATCGGCGTCGCGGCCCACCATGCCGGCCATCTACCCTCGTGGAAGATCGCCGTAGAGGAATTGATGCGGCACGGCTGTCTTGACGCCGTGTTTGCCACGACGACCCTCGCCGCCGGCGTCGACTTTCCGGCCCGAACTGTCGTCATCACCCAATCCAGCATTCGAAAATCCCGTGACTTTATGGATCTGACGATCGGCGAAGTCCAACAAATTTCCGGACGAGCCGGACGGCGCGGCAAAGATCTCGTCGGGTTCGCCATCGTCACGCCGTCACCCTACATCGACCTGAGTGTGCTGACGAAGGGATTTACCGGCCATCCGGAAGCGATCAATAGTCAATTCGTGATCAGCTATCCGATGGTCCTTAACCTGTTGAAAGCGCATCCGTTGGATCACATTCGACCGATCCTGGCCAAAAGCTTTGCACAATTTCAGCTCAATCAACGTGCCGAGGTACTGGAGCAGAAACTCGACGACGTGCACCGGCAGATGGAGCCGTACGGCCCACGCGTCTGTACCGATTGGATTTCGCAGTGGCACACCTACGACCAATTCCGTCGACAGAAACCGCACCGCGTCGCGATCAAGCGGCAGGAAGCGCCTGAAGTGACCGCACGCTTTCAGTTCCTCTCACCAGGTGGCGTGGTGGGATTCTCCCGTGGTCGTGGCGTCGTCCTCCGCCAGTATCGCAGCAAGGGGCAAAAGAGCCCGATGGTGACGGTGCTTCGCCCGGATGGCGCCATCACAGAATCGCCCGCCGCCATGGTCGTCGAACTCTCGGACCGCGTCCTCGACTGCGTCGAAGCCCAGGCCTATCCTTGGTGCACACCGGACAATCTAGAATCACTGCGGCATCAGCTGGCGGAGTTGCCGACCCGCCTTCCAGAACTTCCGGTGCTGGTGCCCAAAGACGACGCGCCTATGCCGGACGCCATCGTACAAACTCTCGGCGATTTTTCCTGTCCGTCCTGCCCCTCGCGCTCAGCCTGTCAGAAAGACTACATCGTAGCTTCCAAGCTCAGACAGGAACAACAGCGCCACCAGAAATCCATTCAAGCCTTGCGGACCAGTCTCTGGCATCGCTTTCAAGATCGCATCGATATCTTGCAACGGTTCGGGTAC
>JBKJWE010000477.1:0-10534 GCA_046717045.1 Nitrospiraceae bacterium
GCGAACAGGGGTCGCAGCAGGCGGTGATTTCCCATCTCAACCTGAATGAGCGCCAGGTGGTCAAGCAAGCCAAGCTGGCGCCCAGCATCATCGGGCGCGATTTAGCTGCCGAGGTGACCTGTGCCGAGCGCTATCGGTGGACGCAAGGGTCTGGTGAATGGAAGCCCGAGGAAAACGGGAAGAGCACGCAGCTGGTTCGTCGCCGGCATATTGTCGCATTTGATTTCGGCATCAAGCAAAACATTCTTCGTCGGCTCGTGGATGTCGGTTGTGACGTCACGGTCGTGCCCGCATCAACTTCGGCGCAACAGGTGTTGAGGCTCAATCCAGATGGGATTTTTCTCTCCAATGGTCCTGGCGATCCCGAAGGGGTGCCGTACGCCATTGAAGCGGTTCGCCAGTTAATCGGACAACGCCCCATCTTCGGCATTTGCTTAGGACATCAGATTCTTGGATTGGCCGTGGGGCTAAAGACGTATAAGTTGAAGTTCGGCCATCATGGAGCCAATCATCCCGTGATGGATCTTCGGACCAGAAAGGTCGAAATCACGTCGCAGAACCACAACTTTGCGGTACAGACCGAGACCTCCATCTCGGCCGTACCTGACCGACCGCCCATGGTGAAGACGAAGTTTGGTACAGTATCCGTAACGCATCTGAGCCTCAACGATCATTCCATTGAGGGACTGCGTTGGGTGGATCATCCCGTGTTTTCGGTACAGTATCACCCGGAAGCGTCTCCCGGCCCGCACGATTCGGCTTACCTCTTCGAGGAGTTCATGCAATTGATGGAGAAGTCACATGTCTAAATGGTCTCAGGTCTGGTGGGGCTGTGCGCTGGTCTGGCTGGCTGTTCTGCAACATGGTTGCATTACCGTCAATTTGATCGAGCCGTCCGGTCCGGTGCAGGAAATGCAGCTCAGCGGGACGGGCGATGCCAAGGTGTTGTTGCTGGATCTGTCGGGAATGATCAGTTCGCAGGATAAAGACGGCTTGATTCCGCAGCCCAATATGTTGGCGACTTTCAAGGAAGAACTGACGAGGGCGGCCAAGGACGAGAAGGTCAAAGCGGTAGTCGTGCGTATCAATAGCCCGGGCGGGACGGTGAATGCCTCGGACATCCTCTACCATGAACTGAAAGAGTTCAAGGCGAAGAAGAAGGTGCCCGTCGTGGCGTCGATGATGGATGTCGCGGCATCGGGAGGCTACTATCTGGCCATGGCGGCGGATTCTATCCTTGTGCATCCGTCCACGGTTACTGGGAGCATCGGCGTAATTATGCTCACCGTGAATGCCAAAGGTCTGTTGGAGAAGGTGGGTGTCGAGGCGTCGGCGATCACCTCCGGCCCTCGCAAAGACATGGGTTCGCCCTTTCGTACGATGACCCCCGAAGAACGCGGGATTTTCCAAACGGTCATCGATTCCTTCTATCACCGTTTTCTCGCCGTGGTGCAAGAGGGACGGCCTCAGTTGTCGGCCGATCAGATCAAGACGCTGGCGGATGGCCGCATTTATTCCGGGGAGCAGGCGAAGACAGCCGGACTCGTCGACGACATCGGCTACCTTGACGACGCGATCGAATCGGCCAAGAAGCAAGCCAGCCTCGCGGAGGCGCGGGTCGTGACCTACGGACGTCGGGGAGAGTACCAGAATAATATCTATTCACGCCTGTTCGGAACCGGCTCCGGATTGAGCGGCTTGGCTAATCTGGATCTGCTGTCGATGGTACGGGGAGGCACCCCGCAGTTCATGTATTTGTGGATGCCGTAAGGAAGGACATGGCGACGTATCAACCGGAACGCTCGAATCCGCAAGCTCATGCGGTCGTGCGTGTGCTGGCGACGCCGGTCGGCCGCCGAGCGATGTTGGCGTTCGGGGTCAGAGGCGCGTTCGGTCTCTGTACCACGCTGGGCGCCGGGGCGGCGCTCGGCCTATTCAATAGTATGGCCGGCTGTTATCGAGCGCCAGGGACGGCTCGCGATCAGCTGATCTTCTTTTCAGAGGAAAAAGAGCTGCAATTTGGGATGGCTGCCTACCGAGAGGTCTTGCGGCAAGCGCATCTGAGCGAGAATCCCGAACAGAACGAATTGATTCAGCGCGTGGGGAAGAAGATCGCTGAAGTGGCCAGAAAGCCGGAGTACCAGTGGGAGTTTGCCGTGATCGAAGACGACCAGATGGTCAATGCCTTTTGCCTGCCGGGCGGGAAGGTAGCCGTATTCACGGGCATCTTGAAGCATACGAAAACCGATGCGGGCTTGGCGACGGTGATGGGGCATGAAATCGCGCACGCCCTCCAACGCCATGGTGTGGAGCGAATGAGCCGGAGCATTCTCGATCAAATCGCCCAATTGGGGGCCATCGGCGCGGCAGCCGCCGGGCATTCGAGCGGTGGAGCCATCCAAGGCCTCCTGGGGGCCTATGGCGTCAACGTGTCACTCCCGTTCAATCGAAAACAGGAGTCTGAAGCCGATTTCGTCGGGCTGCGGTTGATGGCGGAAGCCGGGTATGATCCGCGCGAGGCCGTGCCGTTCTGGGAGCGGATGAGCGGCTGTCCTCGGCAGATGCTCGATAAACTCTGTTTTCGTTCCCAACATGCGATTCCCGAATTCCTCTCGACCCATCCGTCCGACGTAACCCGTATCAAGCAAATTGAAGCCTGGTTGCCGGATATGTTGCCCCTCTATCACGGCGTTGATGGGGGTGGGACAATGACGCCCCCTCCTGCTCCATATCGGCCTTCGATCGGTCCCATGCCGAAGCCCAGTTGATCTGAAAAGAGACACACGTGCCGAAACGAACCGACATTCAGTCTATTTTATTGATAGGGTCTGGCCCAATCGTCATCGGTCAAGCCTGCGAGTTCGATTATTCGGGCACGCAGGCCTGTAAAGCGCTCAAGGAAGAAGGTTATCGAGTCGTGCTGATCAACAGCAACCCCGCAACTATCATGACCGATCCCGAATTGGCGGATCGGACCTACATCGAACCGATTACGGTTGACGTGGTTGAGAAAGTCATCGAGCGTGAACGTCCCGATGCCTTGCTCCCGACGATGGGGGGACAGACTGCATTGAATACGACGGTCGGATTGGTCAAGCGCGGGACACTCGAAAAATACGATGTGAAATTGATCGGTGCGTCGGCCGAAGCGATTCATAAAGCCGAAGATCGCGAAGCGTTCAAGCAGGCAATGCAGCGAATTGGCTTGCGCGTTCCGGAAAGCGGAACGGCCCATTCGCGTGACGAGGCGATTCGAATTCTTGACCAGGTGGGATTCCCCGCGATCGTGCGTCCGTCGTTTACGATGGGGGGCACCGGCGGCAACATTGCCTATAACCGCGAAGAGTTCGAGCGGATCATCGACTGGGCGTTGGCGATGAGTCCAGTCGGTCAAGCGTTGATCGAGCAGTCGGTCATTGGATGGAAGGAATACGAGCTCGAAGTCATGCGCGATTTGAAGGACAATGTGGTCATCGTCTGCCCGATCGAAAATCTCGATCCGATGGGGGTCCATACGGGCGACAGCATTACGGTCGCTCCGGCCATGACCTTGACGGATAAGGAATATCAGCGTATGCGGGATGCGGCGATCCGTATTATTCGCGAGATTGGTGTCGACACCGGCGGATCGAACATTCAATTCGGCGTCAATCCGAACAACGGCGAGATGGTGATCATCGAAATGAATCCCCGGGTTTCGCGCAGCTCCGCGTTGGCCTCGAAGGCGACGGGATTTCCAATCGCCAAGATCGCGGCCAAGTTGGCCGTGGGGTACACCCTCGACGAGATTACGAACGACATCACGGGTGTGACCAAGGCGTCATTCGAGCCGTCGATCGATTATGTGGTGGTCAAGATTCCTCGGTTTGCCTTCCAGAAATTCAGAGGCGCAGACCCTACGCTCACGACTCAGATGAAGTCGGTCGGTGAGGTGATGGCGATAGGCCGGACGTTCAAGGAGTCGTTGCAGAAGGCGATTCGCTCGTTAGAACTGGATTTGAATGGTTTGGCCTCGCGAGCCGGCCTGGATCGGGGTGTTCCGGAAGGACGCGATCGGCAAGAGCTGAGTGATAAGGTGCGCCAACATCTCAGTACGCCTGTTCCAGAACGGCTCTGGCACGTGGCAGACGCGATGCGCCTTGGTTTTTCCAGCGAAGAGTTATTTGGGCTGACGAAGATCGATCCCTGGTTTCAAGAACAGATTCGATCCCTCATCGAATTTGAAACACGGTTGGTTGCGCTTGGCGGGCAAAAGCCTCCGGTGATGGAAGATAGGCTCTTATGGGAAGCCAAGGAACTGGGTTTCTCGGACGATCGTATTGCCCATTTGCTCGACGTCGAGGCGCACACGATCCGAGCGCAGCGGACTCGATTTGAACAGGGTACTCGTTCGGTGACGTATAAACGGGTGGATACCTGTGCGGCAGAGTTTGAAGCACACACGCCATACCTCTATTCGACCTACGGAAGCGAATGCGAGGCCCGTCCCACGGATCGAAAGAAAGTCATCATTCTCGGTGGAGGGCCGAATCGGATCGGCCAGGGGATCGAATTCGACTATTGCTGTGTCCATGCAGCCATGGCATTGCGCGAGGAGGGCATTGAAACGATCATGGTCAATTGCAATCCCGAAACCGTCAGCACAGACTATGATACGTCCGATCGACTGTACTTCGAGCCGTTAACCGAAGAAGATGTGTTGAACATCGTATGGCGAGAACAACCGTTGGGAGTGGTATTGCAGTTTGGCGGGCAAACACCGCTCAAACTGGCGTTGCCGTTAGCCAAAGCTGGCGTCAATATTCTGGGTACCAGCCCAGATGCCATTGATCGAGCCGAAGATCGGGAGCGATTTCGTGACTTGTTGAATAAGCTCGGTCTTCGTCAGGCCGAAAGCGGCATGGCGCGCTCGGTCGACGAAGCCGTTCGCATTGCCCGACAGATCAGCTATCCGGTGATGGTGCGGCCCTCCTATGTGCTGGGCGGGCGGTCGATGCAAATCGTGTATGACGAGGCTGGATTGCTGGGTTACATGGGGGCGGCGGTCAAGGCTTCGCCGAAACATCCGGTGCTGATCGACAAATATTTGTCGGATGCCATTGAAGTCGATGCCGACGCGATTTCAGATGGAAAACAGGTCGTCGTCGCCGGAATCATGGAACATATAGAAGAAGCAGGAGTCCACTCCGGGGATTCGGCTTGCTCGCTGCCCCCCTATTCTTTGGATCGAACGATCATTGAAGAAATTCGCTGCCAGATGACCGCGCTGGCATTGGAGTTGGGCGTTGTCGGCTTAATGAACGCCCAATTTGCAGTCAAAGACGACGTTGTCTATGTCCTCGAAGTCAATCCCCGAGGGTCTCGTACGGTCCCATTCGTCAGCAAGGCTATCGGGGTGCCGTTGGCCAAGTTGGCGATGAAAACGATGGTGGGAAAGACGTTGAAGGATCTGAAGTTCACGGAGTCTTGCACGCCGACACATCTGTCGGTGAAAGAGTCGGTGTTTCCCTTCTCAAAATTCCCCGGTGTCGATGTGTTACTGGGCCCGGAGATGAAATCGACAGGGGAAGTGATGGGGATTGATAGCGATTTCGGCTGGGCCTTTGCCAAGTCTCAGGCCGGGGCTGGAGCGGTGCTTCCCAAGTCCGGCGTCGCGTTCGTCAGCGTCAAAGAAAGCGATCGAGCGGGTGCCCTGGATGTAGCCAAGCACTTGGGGCGGTTGGGATTCAAGATCACGGGCACCTCGGGAACGGCGGCGTATTTAAGAGATCAAGGCCTCAGGGTGGAAACCGTAAACAAGGTGAAAGAGGGACGTCCGGATATCGTCGACCACATCAAGAACGGCGACGTGGCTATCGTGATCAATACGGTTCGCAATGCGGTCTCGCATGCAGATTCGTTGTCGATTCGTCGCGAAGCTCTCCATCGCGGAGTGCCCTGCTACACAACGATGAGGGGGGCTCGGGCCGCCGCTATGGCTATCGAAGCGATTCTCAAGAAAGAACTGACGATTCGATCGTTACAAGAATACCATGGGTTGGCTAAAGGACTGTGCTGATCATGCCGACACCGATTACGAAAAAAGGGTACGACGCGTTGAGAGCCGAGCTTGACCGCCTTCGCAAAGTCGAACGGCCCCAAGTGATCGAAGCAATCGCCGAAGCCCGTGCGCATGGAGACCTCAGCGAAAATGCCGAGTACGATGCCGCGAAAGAACGTCAGGGTTTTATCGAGTTCCGCATTGCCGAGATCGAATCGAAGTTGGCAGATGCCCGCGTCATCGAAATCGCCGGCCGAACATCGGAGACCATCGTGTTCGGTGCCACCGTTCTCGTGGTGGAGCAGGAGTCTCAATCGAAGAAACAGTATACGTTGGTCGGTCAGGATGAAGCCGATATGAAGTTCAATAAGATCTCCGTGCAATCTCCGGTCGGTCGCGCGCTGATCGGCAAGCGTGTCGGCGATTTCGTTGAAGTGAAGACGCCCGCCAAAATGGTCGAGTACGAGGTGGTGGAGATCCGCTTCGAGGAGCTCTGACGGTGCCGCAGGTACGCCCGCTCATTACGCTCCTCACGGATTTCGGTGATCGGGACTACTTCGTGGCGAGCATGAAGGGGGTGATTCTCACGATCAATCCTCAGGCGACGATTGTCGATCTGTCTCATCATATTCCTTCTCATGCTGTCGACGAAGCCTCCTATGTTCTCAAGTCCTGCTATCGGCACTTTCCCGAAGGTACGGTGCATGTGTCCGTTGTGGACCCCGGTGTGGGCACGGCGCGTCGTCCGCTCATCGTGAAAAGCGAACGCTATTATTTTCTCGCTCCCGATAACGGGTTGCTCTCGTATATCTTCGATGAGGAGCGCGACGTGGAGGTTCGTGAGATTGAAAACGCGCAGTATCGACTTGAGACTCCCGGGCGCACCTTCGATGGGCGGGATGTGTTCGCTCCGGCTGCCGCCTGGCTGATTACGCAACAGCCGTTCGCCTCGTTCGGGCAGACGCTGGAGGACTACAAAGCGCTTCCTCTATCGAGGCCGATGTGGGATACCCAGGCTATGGTGGGGGAAGTTGTCTATGTGGATCGCTTCGGCAACTTAATTTCGAATCTTTCTGGGGAACATCTGCGCGAAGTTCGCGAGCTAACGAAACGGCCGAATCCCCTCATTCGGATTGGGTGTCACGCGATTGATGGACTGGTAGGGAACTACAGCGCAGGGGACGGAAATGTCCCCTGCGCGCTCATCAACAGTAATGGCCAGCTGGAGATTTTTCTCAAGGAAGCGAGTGCTGCCACAATTCTTCAGCTTGGTAAAAAGGAGTCAATCAGACTTATCTAGAGGTGTGGAGGGGAATGAGGCGACCTTACAAGGCTGCCAGGACCAGGCGAAGGATACCTGAAATATCTTCAGTATCCGCCGCCGGCATTATCCGGTTCGACGATCGACTATATCCCGCCTCGATCGCCACCAGCGTGGCCCACGTTCGTGAAGATTGGAGATTCCATGCCAGCGTGCCCTTCCCGCTCACGCTTTCCATATCGATCAGTCTATCACTGGAACGAGTGCTCGCATAGTTGCCCACGGCGCTGACAAGAAGCTGCCGACTCTGTTTGTACTGTAGTGCGAGCGACCCTGAGGGAGTTTCGGTTCGCACGCCGGACCAAGGTTGGACATC
Source organism: Nitrospiraceae bacterium (assembly GCA_046717045.1). Taxonomy (GTDB): domain Bacteria; phylum Nitrospirota; class Nitrospiria; order Nitrospirales; family Nitrospiraceae; genus JBKJWE01. Next base: position 7,678 of record JBKJWE010000477.1, read on the forward strand.
TTCGCGATAGACCAACATCGGTTGAATCGTGAGGGCATTCGACGGACGGAACGATGCGGTAAGGATCTGGATTCTCGTATCGGTCTGGACGCCGTTTCTCAGGAGATCATTGGTGAGGAGGTAACTGGATGCCAAGCGGGCATTCCATTGCGGTCGAGAATAGGCGATGGCCGCTTCAACGACATGACTCTGCGTCTGCTGAGGCATGATGCCGAGAGGATCCAGCGTACTGCTGAGAGAGCTTTTAGCGTATGTGAGGCTGAGTTCGGGCCAGGAAGGCTTGGCCCAGGCCATGCCGACTCGTCCATAGGTCTGTTCTAGTCGAGCACGAGTCGTATCGCCAGCCACGTTATTCCACGCTTGTCCGATTGTGGTGCGAAGGGTCGTGAACCCTTGTTTCCATTCCCCCCAGAGTTCCCGTAATGACTGATCAGGCCCGTTCAAAAATGCCTCGCCGGCTGTGCGATAGGTCATCCCATACCGCATCGTTCCCTTCGTGCCAGTAAGCCCCAACCGCACCATCCGGCTCGAGGAGTCGTTCCGCGTATCTCCAGCGGGTTTGCTTTGGAGCCACGCCGTGCCTCCCATGCTGGTGGAAACTTCCGTTTCAGTCACCAGATTGCCTTTCAACCACTTGGTCGAAGCCAGGAAGCCTTCCGTCCGTGCTCGGTCCGTTTCAGGGCTGAGGTCGCGGAGGCGAGCTGAGGCGGGCGGAGCAAAAAATGTGGGGGAAAATGTGGCCTGGAAGGGCTCGGATGAAAGTGGTTGTGCCATCGGGCCGGGCTGCTGATTCGTCGTCGAAAGAAAGGTGGACCATCGTTCAGAGATCGGTTCAGTGGCGGGAAGGTCTGCCCCCCAAGCGATGACGTTGAGGAGGCTGATCTGCAGTGCCAGGCCGAGGCTGAGAAGGGATCTCATGAAATGCGACTCCCTGGAATAACCACAACGATTCAGAGTCTAGCACTCGAGGATTAGACCTATAACTCATTGAAAAAATGGACGGATGTGGCTTGGTTGGATGGTTCTGAAGGGGCTGTTTCGAGAGTAATGTGCGCTGTTTAGAAGGGGAGTCAGGTGTCCGTTACGGCGGTAATTGATTGACGTAGGATGGATACCATCCGCGTCAATACCCGCTCATTGGTTGAGAGGGGAGGCACCAGCACCATGACATGTCCCAGCGGTCTAAGAAGTAGGCCCCGGCGTCTTGCTTCGTGAGCGACGCGGTGACCGATACGAGCTTCAAGCGGATAGAGGACTCTTGTGCCGCGGTCTTGAACCAATTCAATGCCTGCCATAAAGCCTCGCTGACGAATCTCGCCGACGTGCGGCAGTTCTGCCACCAATTTGAGCAATCGTGACATGACGTTGATCTTTGGCTGTAACCGGCTCAGCGTGTTCTCGCGTCGCAATACGTCGAGATTGGCCAGGGCTACGGCGCAGCCGAGTGGATTACCCGTGTAGCTGTGGCCGTGAAAGAACGTTTTGAATTCGTCATAGCGCCCACGGAACGCGTTGTAGATGTCTTCTGTAGTCAAGGTGGCGGCGAGCGGCATGTACCCGCCGGTCAACCCCTTGCTGATAGCCATCAAGTCTGGGGTCACACCTTCGTGTTGGCAGGCGAACATCTTCCCGGTTCGCCCAAACCCAGTTGCGACCTCATCGGCAATCAAGAGCACGTCATTCTTCGTGCAAAGCTCTCGGACTCGCGTGAGGTAGCCGGGGGGTGACGTAATCATGCCGGCTGCCGCTTGGACGAGTGGTTCGATGATCAGTCCGGCGAGGTCACGGTGACGTGTTTTCAAGAGATGTTCGATTGGATCAAGGCAGGCTATCTGACATGACGGGTAGGACAACTTCAATGGGCAGCGATAGCAGTAAGACGGGTCGGCCTCAAGTGTCGGGAAGAGCAGCGACTTGAATCGCGCATGGAAGAGTTCGATGTTGCCGACACTGACTGCGCCGATGGTGTCGCCGTGATAGGCCAGTTTGAGATGGAGGAAGGTGCGCTTGGGTCCTGCCTCGGGGTGCCGTTGCTGCCAATACTGTACGGCCATCTTCAAGGCGACCTCAACCGCGGTCGAGCCGTTGTCTGAGTAGAAGACTCGGGAGAGTCCTTTCGGCGCGATGCGAATTAGCTCGCGTGCCAACTGAATGGCCGGCGGATTCGAGAGGCCTAGCAACGTGGAGTGTGCGATCTTGCCCAGTTGCTTCTTGATGGCTCGATCGAGCGTCGCATGGCGATGGCCATGGAGATTCACCCAAATCGACGAGGTTCCATCGAGATACTTTCGCCCGAGGCTATCGATGAGGTAGGGGCCCTGCCCACGCTCGATGATGAGCGGGTCTTCCTGCTCCCATTCCAATTGCTGTGTGAAGGGATGCCAGAGGTACTGGTGGTCCCAATCGATGAGCTGCCGGGCAGAAGGTTTTGGTGCCACGTTGGAAGAGTCGCAGAAGAACTATGGCTTATGGCGTATAGCTTAGGGCAGAAACAAAAAAGCATCTCATCGTCTTCACGCTCGTGCCATACGCATTAACCATACGCTCTCATCGGATGTTGTTGGCGCGGTGCAGAGCGGATTATACGAGGGGGCGATTTCTTTGACAACTTGGGGGGCAGTTACTATAATGAACCGATTTTCTTCAGAAATGAGCTGGATTTGCAAAGCCTGATTCGCAATTTCTCGATTATCGCCCATATCGACCACGGCAAATCAACCCTCGCTGACCGGTTCCTAGAAGCGACTGGAGCAGTTACTGCTCGAGAGGCCAAAGATCAGATCCTGGATGCCATGGTCCTCGAGCGGGAACGGGGTATCACGATCAAGGCCCTTGCGGTGGCCATCCGTTATATGGC
>JBKJWE010000478.1:0-3197 GCA_046717045.1 Nitrospiraceae bacterium
CTCGTCGTCGCCCTGATCGCCTTGTTAATGGCAACCCGCCGGCGTTTCGAACTCTCTCTCTGGTCCTATGTGCTCATCACGTCGTTTCTCGTGCTCCATACGGTCGGCGCGCATTACACCTATGCGCAGGTCCCGGCAGGATTTTGGCTACAGGACCTCCTCCATCTCAGCCGCAACCCCTTCGACAGGATGGTGCATTTTGCCTATGGCCTGCTGTTGGTCTATCCGATCCGTGAGGTACTGACGCGAGCGGCGGGGGTCAAGGGATTCTGGGCCTTCTATCTCCCGGTCAGCATGGTGCTGGCGCAAAGCGGACTCTTCGAAGTGATAGAAGCCCTGGTTGCCGGGATGGTCAGTCCGGAATTGGGCACGGCCTATCTAGGAACGCAGGGCGATGAATGGGATGCGCAAAAGGATATGTTCGCCGCAGTCCTCGGCGCCGCGGTGGCGACAAGCATCACGCTCACGGTCCGCAAGTCTCCGGCTGCCTCTTCTCGCGGGCGCCGGTAAACACTCTTCTCCTGCGGCGAGAACCTGCGCGTACCTCGAGACCATTCAGTGTAAAACCGCCATCGGCCGCATGTCGGTCCGAGCCCCCTGGACAGCTGAAGAGCCGAACGCTCGAGACGACGTGGCGGCGCCGATCAGGCGCTCATACAGCTGGAGACACGATCCGCCATCCGTTCTGCGCTGAATCGTTTCTCGGACGCGGCACTGCATGCGTTCCGATCGAGATCCCCGATCAAGGGCAGCACATCGACCATCTCCTCGAGACTGTCGCAGACGAATCCTGTGACCTGGTCGTAAATCATCTCCGCCGCGTTTCCCCTGTGAAACGCCACAACCGGTGTGCCGCAGCCCAGAGCTTCGGCGACGCAGAGTTCCGACGGGCCCGGCCAGTCCTGGGTGCAGATGAGGGCCAAGGCGTCTCCGAGAAAAACTTGTGTCTCCTCTTCGCACAGCTCCCCCAGCCACTCGACACCCGAGTTGGCGATCAGCAGCTCCATCGGCATGGGGAGAGGGAACCCGCCGGCGCTGCCTTGCCGGCACGCGATGCGAAGCGGGAGCTGTGCCCGCCATGCCAATTCAATCGCGAGCCCCAACCCCTGATCCGGAGAAAGGCTGCCCATAAAGGCCAGGTAAGTTCCGGGCCGCGGGTCAAAGCGAGACCGCTCGGACGGCACTCCTGGATAGATGGTCTGCTGCCAGGACGCCCAACTCACGGGCAGCCGCTACGCATACGAAGTTGACACAAGCGGCAGGTGCTGAAACTGCATGAACACCGGAACGTATTCCGGCAAATCGAGCCGGCCATGCAGCGTCGTCAGCGTCGGGGTGAGACTGCGTCCTGCCATCGGGAAGCCGTCGATGCCAAAGTGCGAGTGGATAATGTCGAACTCATGGGCGCGTGTTGTGAACATCTGCTCCATGGCCATAATCGTCGAGCCCGCCCGGCTCCAATTTGCCGGTGTCTGACACAAAGGGGTCTCGCAGAAGGCTTCCAGCTTGCGCTCGTGCGTGAATCGGCACTCGCAAAGAATGTGACCTCGTGGCCCCAGCGGACCAGTTCGTCAATGAGGTTCGACAACACCCCCTCGGCGTCCGAGGTTCCAGGAGGCGGCACATTTTTCCATAGAGGCGCAATCTGTGCAATCTTCACGATCGTCTCCTCTCTATTGAATGGGCCTCCACATCCCCCTTCATCAGGCTGACAGGGCGGGACGTAGTGGACTTATATTGCCTCTAGATCAGGTGGGTCACTCGGACATTCCCGAGTCCTGCCCCTGGCTGAAGAATTCAGATATCACCGGGAAAACCCTGGATGGCCCGTCAATGAGAGCGTTTTCTGCGGAGCGAGAGGGTTGAGGGCCTGTGAAGTTTAGGGGAGGAACGGCGCCACGATATGGATCTACAAACTAGGGATCTCCCTAGGATCAAAAACCCGCCGTTATTGTATGCTGTTTCCTCGGGAAACCCCTAGTGAGCAGGTTCGAAGCATCGCTGGCCTCTGATGAACTATACCTGGTGAAGCAGGAGGTGTGAAAAGGCATTCAGTCCTCAGGGACTCGGCACTCAGAGCTGAGGGTGTTGCGAGGGGTGATTGCCTTTCCTCTCGCGGCGGAGATAGAATTCATCCCATTTCTCTATTATTCATGATGCCATCGCGCCGCACACCAGCCACCGCTCGCGCGAAGAAACGACAACGGCCCACTGCTATCCGTCCTGCTCCCCCGCCCGTCGAACAGGAAGAAGAGGACCGGTCGGACGATCGCGGCGATCGCATGCTGATTGCGGGGATCGGCGCGTCCGCCGGAGGGCTGGAGGCCTTCACGCAGTTGCTCAAGCATCTGCCGCTGGATACCGGCATGGCGTTCGTGCTGGTGCAGCATCTCGATCCGGACCATGAGAGCGCGCTCACGCACATCCTCTCGCGCGCCACGTCGCTGCCGGTGGGCGAAGCCAAGCACGATCAGCCGGTCCAGACCAATCACGTCTATGTCATTCCACGCGACAGGAATCTGAGCATCGTGCAGGGCTTGCTGAAGCTTGAGCCGCGCGAGCGAACGCGCACACCACATCGACCGATCAATACCTTTTTTGAATCGCTGGCGCAGGACCAGCGCGAGCGGGCCATCGGCGTCGTGCTGTCCGGCACTGCCAGCGACGGCACGCTGGGGCTGGAGGCGATCAAGGCCGAGGGCGGGATCACCTTCGCGCAGGACGACTCGGCCAAGCACGACTCGATGCCCCGCAGCGCCGTGGCCGCAGGCTGCGTCGATCTGGTTCTTTCGCCGGCGGACATCGCCAAAGAGCTGGGGCGGATCGCCAAGCATCCGTATATCGCCGGGCGACCGCTCGAACTCCCGACGCGCGCGGAGCAGGATCACGAGGATGCGATCGCGCATCAGGATGACGACCAGCCGCTGCCCTCGGGCGGACGCGGGACACCGCCCACGGGTGGAAGGCAGGCGCGCGGCGAGGCCGAGCAGGGGGAGAAGGACCTAGGGAAGGGCGCGGAGGACAGCTACAAGAAAATCATGTTGCTCCTGCGCAATCACTGCGGCGTCGACTTCTCGTTCTACAAGTCCACCACCATTCGGCGGCGCATCAACCGGCGCATGATCCTCACCAAGCAGGACCGGTTGGAGGACTACGCCCGGTTTCTCCGGGGCAACGCCGAGGAACTCGACTCGCTC
>JBKJWE010000479.1:0-7853 GCA_046717045.1 Nitrospiraceae bacterium
GAACCAGATTGGGCTTGCGTGGGGGTGGCTGGGACGCCTCGCGTGAGGACCGTCACAACTGACGGACGCACTTTAGCCACGACTGCGGGAACCGATAGGGCCTTTTCGTGGAGTGGGACCGGTGCCAGGACAGAATCGGCACAGGCGATAGGACCGTTCGGCGCGATAGCAGCGAGCAAGAGAAATGGTAAGAGGAACGAGGGACCGGGAAGGCGGCTGGTTTGTGTTGCCGGCAACTGCGTCCTCAGGCTTCTCTGATGGAATCGGCCTATTGTCGCATAAGTACTGATGGAGGAACAGCTACAAAAAACAGGGGGGCAAGACCGTCTTGCCCCCCCCTATAAGGCCCGCTCAACGATCCGGTTATTGAATCGCCGCGAACATCTCTTTGATCTCAGGCGTTTTCAGCTTCTTCAGCGCCTTCGCTTCAATCTGACGTATCCGCTCACGGGTCACCGACAGGCTCTGTCCGACCTGCTCGAGCGTGCAAGGTTCGTCGTAGCCGATGCCGAATCTCAACCGAATGACCGTTTGCTCGCGTGGCGTGAGCGTGCCGATAATCCGATCCAGCTGGTTGGCCATCTCTGTCCGGTGCACATGCGCATCCGGTGGGACGGCTTGCAGATCGGGCAGCAGCTCCCCGAATTGAGTAGTCCCGTCGCCGACTGGATTCTCGAGCGCGACCGGTTCCTGGAAGGCCTGCACAGTTTCGTGCAGCCGCTCCGGTCTCATCCGCAAGACCTGCGCCACTTCTTCAAGCCGGGCCGGCCGACCCAATTGCTGACCGAGTCGTCTGGTTACGCGCAGGATGCGGTGCGAGGCTTCCGTTTGGTGTACGGGGATGCGGATGGTCCGAGATTGATCGGCCAATGCCCGCGTGATGCCCTGTCTGATCCACCAAGTGGCGTAGGTGCTGAACTTGAATCCTTTTCGATATTGATACCGCTCCGCTGCTTTCATCAAACCGATGTTCCCTTCCTGCACAAGATCCAGGAGCGTCAGTCCGCGGCCGGTATAATGTTTGGCGATGTCCACAACCAGTCGCAGGTTGCACCGGACGAGCTCGTCTTTTGCCCGCTCGAGTATCGCACGGGCCGATCGCAGAGTCGCCAAACCTTCCTTCAACTGCTTGCCGATCGAGGCCGGCAGTCTAGGTTGTCGTCCGGTTTGCCTAATCGACTCCGCAAGGCTGCGCTCTGCCTTGTCGAGCGCGGTTGCGGAGAGTCCGCTTAGCCGACGAACCTCCTGGAGCGTGCGCCGGGCGTCGAGAATTGATTCCGATTTGGTGAGACGGGACAAGAGTTTTACCGTATGTCGCAATGCCGTACGAATCGTTGTGGTCCCGCGGTCGATGTGTTTCGCCAACTCGACTTCTTCCTCGCGCGTCAACAACGCCCGTTCTCCGAACGAGCGGAAGTAGAGCGACTCCAAGAGGAAGGGGCCACTGGTTACAGCGGGACGAGCCGAAACCTTTGTCTTCTCTTCCGATTCTTCTTCATCGGCGGACTCCTGGCCGATCGCATCCATGAGGTTGCTGGCCTCCGGGTCGTCCGCATCCACGTCTTTGGCTGCCGCAGTGGGTTCGTCCGACTCAGGAGTTGAGAACAGATCGTCCTTCATCTCGTGATCCCTCCTCTGGCTGCTCGCGGTGGCTTTTCGCATTGTCCTGTCCTCAGTCGTGGTCGCGATCTGTCCTACTACATGAGAGACACCATAACCCTGAAACGATTCATCGTGGCTCTCTTCTGCCCTTCGTCTTCTACGTCTCTCTACGCAGCAAATCCTATGCTGGATGGATGATGAGAAAGACCGCTGGCGATCGCGTGGAAAAGGCAGGAGTATTAGAGAACCTTAATGAGGAATTCAATGAGATGGTGAGGCAATCCTGCCGCAGATGTGTAGGGGTGGCAGTGGGTTTTATAGCCCGAATGCCACACCCTGCTATTTCTGGGCGAACCCTTTCAGGAAGGGGGCGATGGTATCGATGGGAATGGGGAAGATCGTGGTGGAATTCTTTTCCGCGGCGATTTCCACCAGCGTCTGAAGATAGCGCAGCTGCAGTGCGGCAGGATTTCGGCTGATGACGTCGGCGGCCTCGGCCAATTTCTGCGCGGCTTGGAATTCGCCTTCAGCGTGGATGATTTTTGCGCGCCTTTCCCGTTCGGCTTCAGCCTGTCTCGCGATCGCACGCTGCATGTCTTGAGGGATGTCTACGTTCTTCACTTCGACGGCAGCGACTTTAACGCCCCAGGGCTCCGTCTGCTGGTCGATGATCCGCTGCAGTTCCGTATTGATGTCGTCTCGCCTCGACAGCAGATCGTCGAACTGGCTTTGCCCCAGGACGCTCCGTAACGTGGTTTGGGCCACCTGCGAGGTGGAGTAGAGATAATCTTGGACGTCGAGCACTGCACGCTGCGGATCGACTACGCGCAAGAAGATCACCGCGTTCACTTTGACGGAGATGTTGTCTCGCGTAATCACATCTTGCGAAGGCACCTCCATGGTGACGGTTTGCAGATTGACGCGCACCATCTGTTGCAGTATCGGTACCACCAGCCTGATGCCGGGCCCTTTCACCGTTTGAAACTTGCCGAGAAAGAAAACCACCAGCCGTTCGTATTCCATGACGCGCTTGAATCCAGCGTAGAGCAACAGAGCGAGCAGGACGAAGGGAATGATCAATGACATAATGAACTCCTTATGTGGGCGACTTGTGTACGGGCGTCACGGTCAGCGTCAGTCCCTGGACCGACGTGACTTCCGCGGCCTCTCCTTGCTGAATCGGTCCTTGGCTGACCGCATCCCAGATCTCTCCATGCAGAGCGATCTGGCCGTGCGGCGTGAGATCCGTCTTGGCAATCCCGACCGATCCGATCATGGCTTCCGCGCCCGTTACAGGTCTGCGGCGCCCGTTCTTGACGGCCATCCAGGCGACGATTCCCACCAAGGCGCCGACCATCATGACGGTCGGTAGGAGGAACGACAAGGACACTTGCATGAAGGGCGCTTCACTTTTGATTAACAGCAGGCCGCCCAATGTCATTGCGGCCAGTCCTCCCAGCGCGAGCAACCCGTAGCTTGTCACGGTCACCTCGAGCACAAGAAAGACGACGCCGAGAATCACGAGCAGCGCGCCCGCGTAGTTCACCGGGAGTGACTGGAGTGAATAAAACGCGAGGATCAAACTGATCGCGCCGACGATGCCGGGTAAGATCGCCCCGGGGCTATAGAGTTCGGCCATGATCCCAATGGTCCCAATAGTCATCAGGAGATAGGCGATATTCGGGTCGCTGAGGACTTTCAGTAACTCGAGTCGCGGACTCATCGGATAGTGGCGAACATCCAGCCCGGCTGTCGCCAACGTCCGGGGCCCATCGGCCAAGGTCACCTTACGGCCGTGGAGTTGACTCAACAGAGTCGGGATATCTTCCGCGATCAGATCGACGATCTTCAACTTTAAGGCCTCGCTCTCTGTCACAGAGACGCTTTTTCGCACCGCGTCTTCGGCCCAGGCCACGTTGCGACCATGTTGTTGCGCGATCGTCTTGATATAGGCGACCGCATCGTTTTCGACTTTCTCCTTCATCGTCTTGTCCATTTCGCCGCCGCCCATGGCGACCGGGTGCGCGGCGCCGATGTTCGTGCCGGGGGCCATCGCGGCCACGTGGGCCGCCATCGTGATGAACACCCCGGCCGAAGCTGCGCGTCCGCCCGAAGGAGCCACGAAGACGATGACAGGGACTGCTGCACTGGCGATGTCTTTCACAATAAGGCGCATGGAGGTGTCCAAACCGCCTGGGGTATCGAGCTCAAAGATGAGGGCGTGAGCACGAGTTTCCTGGGCAGAGGCCACGGCGTCGTGCAGATACTCGGCCGCGACCGGATTGATGACTCCCTCATAGGTCGCGACAACAGCCTCGCCGGTCATACCGGCCTGAGTCGGTACCGTGGGGGAGACTCCCACGGTGATGAGGGCAGCGCAGCACACGATTATTCGAAGGGGAGATTGACCACGCATTCGACACTCCATGCGCGGGAACGAAAGGATCGGCAACGTGTCGAATGATACGGTCCGCTTTGGATCTGAGTCAAGGAACGAGCCGCGGTTGCAAACCTTTGAAACAGTCCCCTAGAATGACACCGCGATGGCACACCTGCGCAACGGCGACCGGATTCATTTGGTTGATAAAAATGGACGCCAGTATGCCCTGACGTTGAAGGCCGGTGATCTCTATCAATTCAGCGGGCACAAGATCGCCCATGACGATCTCATTGGCAAGCCGGATGGCTCGCTGGTGACCCTTTCGGGCGATAAAAAGATGCTCGCGCTTCGTCCAACCTTCGGCGACTATGTGTTGAAGATGCCGCGTGGGGCTCAGGTGCTCTACCCGAAAGATCTTGCCCTCATTCTTATGTGGGTGGACATCTATCCTGGTGCACGAGTATTCGAAGCCGGAACCGGGTCTGGCGCGTTGACAATGGCCTTGCTCCGGGCTGTTGGGCCGCACGGGCTTATCGTCACATACGAGGCCCGCGAGGATTTCTCCCATACGGCCCTGACGAATATCGAACGCTACCTCGGGCCGGTCACGAATCTGATGCCTTACCGAAAAATGCCTATGAAGGGATCGATCTTCTCGAGGACGAAGTTCCGTTCGATCGTGTCGTGCTCGATTTGCCGGAGCCTTGGCAGGTCGTCCCTCATGCGATGAAAGCCCTTCGGTCCGGCGGCATATATTTGAGTTTTGTGCCGACCGTGCCACAAGTGGTGCAAACGGTTGAGGCACTCCAAAGAGCTGGCGTATTTGGATTGGTTGAAACGTTCGAGACCCTGCTCCGGACCTGGTCCATCCAAGGGCGGAGCGTCCGGCCGGACCATCGTATGGTGGCCCATTCCGGTTTCATCACTGTGGCGAGGAAAGTTGAACCAGGTCTCTGGATGCCAGGGCAGATTGGTGAGCCGATTTCCCAAGACGAAGACGAGCAGAAGGACGATCAATGAATCGGTTAAAAGGAAAAGTGGCGCTGATTACTGGAGGGAACGCAGGGATCGGGGAAGCGGTTGCAAAACGCTTTGCGGAAGAAGGCGCTTCCGTCGTGGTGACGGGCCGCCGCAAGGACGAACTGGACCGTGTGGCTAAAGAGATTGAACGAAGTCAGGGCAAGGTCTTATCGGTCGCCGGCTCTGTGACCGATGAGGCCCATGCACAGACAGCCGTGAAAGAGGCGATTCGCACCTTTGGGCGACTGGACATCTTGATCAACAACGCCGGTATTGGTGGTTTTGGCAAGCGCATTCATGAGATGGACGATGCCAACTGGGCGAATGTGCTCGATGTCAATCTGACGGGAGTCTTTCGGATGACGCGCGCAGCGGTTCCGGAGATGCTCAAGATCGGCGGCGGTGCGATCGTGAATATTTCCTCGATAGCGAGTTTGGTGGGGATCCCCATGTTGCCGGCATACGCCGCCTCGAAGGGCGGGCTCGATGCCATGACCCGTGCCATCGCGATCGATTACGCTTCCGACAAGATCCGCTGCAACGTAGTCAATCCCGGGTTGATCGATACACCGATGGCCGCTCCCTTGATGGAGAACCCGGGGCAGTTGGATCCGATCCTCTCGCACTATCCGATCCGCCGGCCTGGCAAACCGGAAGAGGTTGCCAATATGGTGCTCTACTTGGCGTCCGACGAAGCGGCCTGGGTCACCGGTGGAACCTTTACCATCGATGGCGGTATGACTGCGTGGTAAGGAGCCACGTATGCGAATGCTATACACTCTCTTGATCCTACTCGCCTTGTGCGTGTTGCCACTGTCGTCCGCGTGGGCTGCCAGCGGCATAGAGTTTCCCGGCACTGTAGTGATGGTCGATCAGGCCACCGGCAAGTTTGCTGTCAAAAAGGACAGTGGTGGGACCAGATTTACCTTCGTCGCCCACGACACAACCAAGTTTCAGGGAGCTGGGTTGAGGACCATTAACGATCTGAAAAAGGACGATAAGGTTGTGGTGATCTATCAGGTACAAGGTTCCCAATACAGTGCACTCAGCGTGACCAAGAAGTAATCAGGCCACACGAATGGATATCAATGCGCGCACCCAATTTTGCGGCATTATCGGCAATCCCGTCGAACACTCGCTGTCGCCTGCGATTCACAACGCAGCCTTTCAAAAACTTGGGTTGAACTGTGTGTATCTTGCCTTTCGGGTTGAAGCGATCGGCGATGCGATCAAGGGGCTGAGAGCGCTCGGTGGCTTTTGCGGAGCGAGCGTCACGATTCCGTATAAGGTCTCGACTGTGCCCTTCCTCGACGAAGTCGAACAGACAGCGAGACACATCGGCGCGATCAATACGATTGTTGCGGAGCAGGGGAGGCTCACCGGGTACAACACCGATGCAACCGGAGCGCTTCGTGCCCTGCGTGAGGGTGGAGCGCCGCTCCAAGGCGAACCTGTCGTGATGTTGGGGTCGGGAGGCGCCGCTCGTGCGATCGCCTTTGCGCTTGCGGCTGAGTCTCAGATTTCTCGCTTACACTTACTGGGGATCGAGGATGCAGAACGCAATGCGCTGGCTGCTGATCTCCGAACAAAAACCCCGTTGAACATTGTGGATGCGCATCTCGACGAACTGGAGCTGAAAAGGGTGTTGCCCGAGGCTCGCGTCCTGGTCCATTGCACCCCCATTGGGATGGCGCCCAAAGTCGGCAAGAGTTGTGTGCCCGCTTCGCTGCTCCATCGAGATCTCACCGTCATGGACATTGTCTACAATCCGCGAGACACACAATTGCTGATCGATTCGCGGGCGGCAGGGTGCCGGACGATCCCAGGGTTGGAAATGTTTCTGCATCAAGCGGTCGCGCAATTTGAACTCTGGACCAGCAAGTCCGCTCCCACCGACGTCATGCGCAAGGTCCTGGAATCCCGTTTCTCATGAATATTGTGCTGATCGGCTATCGGGGCACCGGCAAGAGTACGGTGGGTAAAGTGGTTGCCGCACGCATTGGCCGAGAACTTATCTCGACGGATGCCGAGATTGTCATGCGGGCAAAGCGATCCGTCCCCGACATAGTGGCGCAACGGGGATGGGACCACTTTCGAGATCTGGAATCCGAAGTCTGCAGAGACTTGGCGGGGCGCGATCAACTTGTGGTTGATACCGGCGGCGGGGCCATTTTGCGTCCACAGAATGTCGAGATGCTCAAACGCAACGGCATCCTATTCTGGCTGACAGCCACTGTCGAGACGATCGCAAAACGGATCGGCGGCGATACCCAGCGACCGTCGCTGACCGGTGCCAAGTCCTTCGTCGAGGAGATTCAAGGCGTATTACAAGAGCGGACGCCAAGGTACCAGGCCGCCGCCGATCATGTCATCGCGACCGATGGGCATTCCATCGCAGAGATCGTCGATGAAATTCTGGACGGTATTTCGCGGAATCCCTCCGGGGCAGAATAAGGGCGATGGTGCCATGCTGCTCGTGTCATTCTTGACAAGCTCAAGCGTGAAGCGCATGAAATACGCCTGTGCGCCCGTAGCTCAGTTGGATAGAGCGCCGGGCTTCGAACCCGTAGGTCGCAGGTTCAATTCCTGCCGGGCGCACCAATAAAACAAGGGGTTGGTCGGCTTCCTCCTGCTAGGATCGCTGTAAATCACCCCAATTGTCCGTGTTCCTGTCCGTGTTCTCTCCGATTATCTTAAATTTCTGGCCGGGCGACCTTACTTTATCCTGGCCTCAATTCCTGCCTCCTTGACCCGCTGTTCCTTCAGGCGTAGCATATATTCCTGACGTACCAGTTACGTCGACTGCTCTCTCCTACGCGCGTTGCATTCCCCCCCGCGCGATGGATCCCAC
>JBKJWE010000480.1:0-3369 GCA_046717045.1 Nitrospiraceae bacterium
CCGCAAAGGCAGTCCCTAGCAGCGCCGTCGAAATAACGGCTGAGATTACTCCTGCATAAATAATATGTCGTTTCATCGTCGCTCCTCCTTGTGAAGGGGGTCAATCTCCCCCGTGAATTTTCCGGGATCCATATTGGTCCCGTCGATATGACTTGTCTGCCGCGCGTCACCGAATGTCTGCTGGGTCACGGCCGGTGGCATCACCCACCAGCCCATGTAGACCATGACCTATTCAGTGAAAGGACATGATCATGATTCATAATCACCATAGCGGCGAGATTGAATCCTAGAAGCTAGGACTTTCCCTAGCTTCCAGGTAATTTTGCCCTCTAGGAAGCTGCGGAAGATCTGTATCGGTACTTTGAACTTCGTCTGCACGGGCGGCAGCTGTCGCGAACGCACCGCTGTGTTGCGGTTGCTCAAGGACGGCGCTCGCATTCGTCTCGATGGCCTGCAAGGAGAGAGTTACGTGCTGCAATGATGAGGAACACTTCGTGATCGCGAAGAAAACTTCGTCGGAGTACAAAGAAAAATGGTAGGGCCGTATGACCCTAACGTGTTTCCTGTCTTGACGTTTTGCGACGATTTGCGTACTCTCGGCAGTAATCTTTCCGCAGCATCATAACACCCGCAACACCCAATCAACGTCGCATGTTCATCGGTGTGATGACAGGGACCATGGCCCATGATTGACGCCACAGGTTTTACTATAGGATTCGTGGTAGGCGCCTTACTCGGCGCACTTATCGCGGGGTTGTGGATTGCGGCGCGCGTGCGAGCACGGCTTCACGGGCAGGTTCTTGCTGCGACGGAACGGGCACAGGGCGCAGAAACATTAACCGACGAATTGCGTCGGCAGGCGGAGCAGACGCATGTCGCAATCGACCAGCTCCGGCGGGAACTGGCCGCGGCTGCCCACTCTCGCGCCGTGGCCGAGACCCAGGCGATCGAGTCGATCAGGCGTGTCGAAGAACAAAAAGCCCTGCTCGCGCAATCCCGGCAAGAATTGGCCGAGACCTTCCAAGCCCTCTCAGGCGATGCGCTCAAACAAAACAACGAAGCCTTCATGACCCTAGCCAAGGTGACGTTTGACACGTTACAGACAGAGGCCAAGGGCGATTTGGCGCAGCGTCAACAGGCCATCGATAGTATGGTCAAGCCTCTTCAAGACTCGCTGCATCGATACGACGATCAGCTGCGGCAGCTCGAACAATCGCGGCAAGCAGCCTATGGGGGGCTGGATCAGCACCTCAAATTCCTGGCCGAGTCGCAACAACGGCTGCAGCAAGAGACGGGGAATCTGGTAAAGGCCTTGCGGGCGCCGGCGGTGCGGGGTCAATGGGGCGAAATTACATTGAAACGCGTGGCTGAGTTGTCCGGCATGGTGGCTCACTGCGATTTCTTTGAACAGGAATCCGTCACGCACGAGGAGGGACGGTTGCGTCCCGACATGGTCGTGCAGTTGCCGGGCGGCCGGCAGATTATTGTTGACGCCAAGACAGTGCTTGCTGGTTATCTCGACGCACACGAAGCTGCAGACGAGTCCCAGCGTCTCGACGGGCTGCGCCGTCATGCCGCGCAGGTCCGGTCTCGGATGGACGAGTTGAGTTTAAAAGCCTACTGGAATCAGTTCGAGCAGGCGCCGGAATTCGTCGTGCTGTTCTTGCCGGGCGAACAGTTTCTCGGGGCGGCGCTCGAACAGGACCCGCGCCTCATTGAAGACGGGTTTGGGCGGGGGGTTGTGCTGGCCACGCCGACGACGTTGATGGCGCTGTTGCGCGCAGTCGCCTATGGATGGCGGCAAGAACGATTGACGGAGCATGCGGAAGAAGCCGGCCGTTTGGGGAAGGATCTTTACGAACGGATGGCCGTGTTGACCGAGCATTTAAACGATGTGGGGCAGGCACTGGGGAAGAGCGTGGTGGCCTATAACAAAGCGGTTGGATCGCTGGAAACCAGAATTCTGCCGGCCGCGCGACGGTTCAAAGAGCTGGGGGTCTCGTCGGAAAAAGAGATTCCCATACTGGAGCCGGTCGAATTGGTCTCCCGCAAAGCGTTACCGTATGAGCACGAGTAAGAGGAATACATAATGATCGACGAGCAAGCCATGGTCGAAGAATTTCATCGCACATTCGACATCGTCGTGCAGGAGGCTCCGACCGTCGTCGATGGGCGCACGCGCGAACTGCGCATCCGACTCCTCCAGGAAGAGTTCGAGGAGTTGAAGGACGCGCTGGAGAAAGAAGAGTTGCCCTCTATCGCCAAGGAGATCGCCGATCTCCTGTATGTCGTCTACGGCACCGCGGTGTCCTATGGCCTCGACATGGGCCCGGTCTTTCGCGAGGTTCACCGATCGAACATGAGCAAAGTGGGTGGGTATAAACGCGAAGACGGGAAATGGGTGAAGCCGGCCACCTACTCGCCGGCGCGCATTGAACCGATTTTGGTGGAGCAGGCGGCGCGGTTGTTAGCGGCTGAACCGATCGAGCCGGTTCCCCAAGAGGTTCCCTCGGGCTTATGAGAGAACTGCATTGCCCCAACTGCGGAACCGCATTCGTGCGTGTGACGTATCACGAGGGGCCGGTTGAGAGCGTGCTGCATCGGTTCAACGTCTTTCCGTTCCGCTGCCAGCTCTGCACCAATCGATTTCGAGCCTTCTCCTCCGGCGCACGTATGAGCACCCAGGCGTTCGACCGTCGTCAATTTAAGCGGTTGACGTCATCGATTGAGGCGTATGTGCTCGACGAAAAAAAGCTGCCTTTCACGAACCGCATCACGGACATTTCGATGGACGGCTGCACTCTTTTGGCAACGGGTATGTCGAAAGGAACTTTTCTTGAACTGGTGTTGAAGCCAACCTCCGAGGACGAAGAGATTCGAATCGAAACGGCAATGGTCTGTTCTGTTCGTCCCACCTCGGTCGGAATTCGGTTCCTCGAGGTGACCGATACCGACAAGCGGCGTCTTAGCCACGTCGTGCTGGGGCTCCTTGTCGGCCAAAACCATCATCCGGCAACCAACGCGTGATACCGCAGGCTAACGCCGCTTCTTTCTCCCAACCCGCGCCATCACATTGTCAATTAAACGTACCGAGCCGAGGCGGATTGCGCCAAGCAGTACGACTGGTCGCGCGAACTTCCTCAGCGGTTCGAGAGTCTTGGCGTCGCACGCCGCCACGTAGTCGATGTGCACGACTGACTCCCGTTCCAGCACCTGCCGCATCATGTTCTCGACCTCCGCGCCGTGGCGCGCGCCACGCTCAATCGCCTTCCGCCCTGCAAGGAGCACCTGGCGGAGAATGGATGCAACCCTGCGTTCCTCCGGAGAGAGATAGACGTTGCGCGAACTCATGGCCAACCCGTCGCGTTC
>JBKJWE010000481.1:0-3116 GCA_046717045.1 Nitrospiraceae bacterium
GAGCTGGATCATGCGGGGGCCTGTGGGATGGACATAGGCGTTGACTCAAACCTGTCAGATCATACCCGGAGATACTAGCATGGCCACTGAGCGAGACGAAGAAAATGCTGAGATTCCGCAAGGCAGACGCGTATTTACGAGGGGAGGCCCATGAGGGCTTCGACAAAGGCCCGACTGTCGAAATCCTGAAGATCCTCGGCCGACTCTCCGACACCGATCAGCCGAACCGGGAGCTTCAGTTCGTCGGCAATAGCCACAACAATCCCCCCGCGGGCCGTGCCGTCCAACTTCGTGAGAACCAGCCCAGTCACACCGACAGCCTGGTTGAATTCTCGCGCCTGCGCGAGCGCGTTCTGGCCGACTGTCGCATCTAACACGAGCAAGACTTCGTGCGGCGCTCCGGGCAACGCCTGCGCGATGACGCGCGTCACCTTCCGCAGCTCGTCCATGAGGTTCGACTTCGTGTGGAGCCGTCCCGCTGTATCGATCAAGACGACATCGACCTGTCGCGCTTTCCCCGCCGCCAGACCGTCGAAGGCCACCGCAGCTGGATCGGCCCCGTGGCGGTGACGGATGAGACCGACCCCGATGCGATCGGCCCAGGCTTGCAGCTGATCGATCGCGGCGGCACGAAAGGTATCGGCGGCCACGAGCAACGGCGTCCTGCCGCCTTGCACGAGCCGCTGAGCGATTTTCGCGATGGTCGTGGTTTTGCCGACCCCGTTCACACCCACGGCCAGGATCACATAAGGCTTCGGACTCTTCTCCATCAGCTGTTCCAGCGACAGTCCTTGGACAGGCATCAGCGCCTCAAGCAACGTGTCCCGCAGGACAGCCTGCAATCGACCTGGCTGCGATGCATCCGTGCCTTGCAACTGCTTTTTGAACCGCTCCATCACACGATCCACAACGCGCGCACCAATGTCTGCCCCGATGAGCGCCGCTTCGAATTCTTCCAACTGTGCAGGATCAGGCGCGTGGCCTAATAGACGATCGAACGAGCTCCGGACCACATTCCGAGTTTTAGTCAGTCCGTCGCTCAGTCGTTCAAACCAGCCCATCTCAAAACGCTCACCCTTTCTGCCGCACAAAACGTGTGCGGCGCCCGAGCCTTTGAAGAATCGCCCGCTCCTGACGCTGCATACGGCGTGCTTCCGGCTCACTCCGCTCATGATCGTATCCGCAGAGGTGCAAGATGCCATGTACCAGCAAGACCGTAATCTCTTCGTCGAGCGACCGGCCTCCCTCGCGTGCCTGTCGCTGTGCAGTCGGGATGGAGATCACGAGGTCGCCCACCGGCCTAGGCGTAAGCCGTGAGGTGTGAGGCATAGGGGCGTCCCGCATGGCAAAGGCCAGCACGTCCGTCGAAGAGTCTTTGTTTCGATACTCCCGATTCAAACGACGCATACGGCGATCGCCGACGAACGTGACGGCCAACTCTGCCGATGATTCCCTGACGCGGACAAGATTGCGCGGATCACCCGCACGAGTGATGGCTGATTGATCCGCACCGAGCGGAGATGGTGCTGGATCAGAACCGGCATTAATGCGGCTGGCCGGTGGACGGTGAGGAGGGCTTCGTGGACGCACCGGAAGGGGCGGCCGGCGTCCGGCGACTTGTGCTACCAGATGAGGAAGCGGCAGACTGGCCGCCATGCTCATGATGGTCGTAGGCCTTGATGATATCCTGCACTAACTTGTGACGAACGACGTCGCGCTCGTCGAAATAGACAAATCGGATCCCATCCACCTCGCGCAAGATCTCACGGACTTCGATCAGCCCGGAGACGCGCTCAGGCGGCAGATCCACTTGGGTGATATCGCCCGTCACGACGACCTTAGAATGAAAACCGAGCCGCGTGAGGAACATCTTCATCTGTTCGGCGGTGGCATTCTGCGCTTCGTCGAGGATGACGAACGAATCGTTCAACGTTCGCCCTCGCATGAAGGCGAGTGGCGCAATCTCGATGTCACCCCGTTCGATCGCGCGCGTTGCCTTTTCCATGTCCATCATGTCGAACAGCGCGTCATAGAGGGGGCGAAGATAGGGATTCACCTTGGCATACATGTCGCCGGGCAAGAAGCCGAGCTTCTCGCCGGCTTCGACCGCCGGTCGCGCCAGGATGATTCGGCTCACTTCCCTCTTCAGTAAGGCGCTGACCGCCATGGCCATGGCCAGATAGGTTTTGCCGGTTCCGGCTGGACCGATCCCGATCACGATATCGTGGGTATCGATCGCTTCGATGTAGGCTTTCTGCGTGGGGGTCTTCGGCGCGACAAAGCGCTTCTTGGTAACGATCGTCGTCGCATTCGAGAGCAACTCTTTTAACGGTGTCTCGGGACTCTGCCGCAGCGCGCTCAGCGCGTGACTGATGTCGTCCGGCTGGAGCACCATGCCGTCGTTGGCGAGGGTTGCGAGTTCCGTGAGGACACGTTCGGCGTGGCGGGTGGCGTCGGGAGCGCCGTCGAGCGTAAGTTCTTCGCCGCGCGCGGAGAGACGGACGCCCAAGTCTTCTTCGATCAACTTGAGATGCCGGTCGTGATGACCGAACAGAACAGCGGTATTGGTGCCTTCTCGTAGTTTAAGCTTGCGCACGCTAGGGTGAGAAGTAACCTTTCTCATTCAAGTGTACTGGTAGTCTAACAAATGACCTGAAAGTCTGACAAGCAAAGACTCACGAAGCGTTCACTGAGGAATTTTACGATGCGGTGCTAGGAGAGGCAAGAGAGACTTCAAAGTCCTGGAAGGCCGACCCACCTTGGCCGTCTTGAACCGCCACACGAACCCGATACTTACCCTTTACATCCGACCCAACCTGCCAAGTAATGATTCCTGTCGCTGGGTCGATCGTCATCCCGGGTGGAGCTGATTCCAGCTGATATTTCAGCGTGTCTTTGTCTTCATCGACCGCCTGCACTGCGTAAGACAACATATCCTTTCCGAAATTAGCAGGAGGTTGAGAGATAATTGTGGGTGCGCTGTTTCCCAAGGCGATGGGTTCCGACAACCTGGGCTTTCCTGCCCCGCTGGCGTGGTGTGGGGTGACTTCCACGGTAAGCGAGTCTCCCCGATCAAAAGATCCGGTGTCAAGCGTCGACTGTTCTCCCTCCAAGAC
>JBKJWE010000482.1:0-2733 GCA_046717045.1 Nitrospiraceae bacterium
AAATAGTGGCGCTTTTAAGATACCGCCCTTTACACGAAGCCGGCTTGGCCTTAATCACAGCCTCGAGAATGGCCGCCGCATTCTCATAGAGCTGTTCAGCCCGGAACGAGACTTTCCCGACTGCTACCTGGACGATGCCCGCCTTTTCCACTTTGTACTCCACACGACCCTTGCGGATTTCCGCGACAGCCTTGCCGACTTCAAACGTGACGGTGCCGGTCTTGGGGTTCGGCATGAGTCCGCGAGGACCCAAGACCTTCCCCAGTTTGCCGACGGCTGCCATGAGATCCGGCGTCGAGACGGCGCAATCGAAATCCATCCACCCGCCCTTGATCTTTTCCATGAGATCGTCGGATCCGACATAGTCAGCACCGGCCTGCCGCGCTTCCTGCTCCTTTTCGCCCTTGGCAAACACCAACACACGGAGCTTCTTCCCCGTCCCATGCGGCAGGGAGGTTGTGCCTCGCACCATCTGATCGGACCTCTTCGGATCGATGCCCAGTCGCAACGCCAAATCAACCGACTCGTCGAACTTGGCATAGGCCGCTTTCTTCACCGTCTCCACAGCCTCGCGTAACGCATACACACGCGGCTCAACCTTTTCCCCCGCCGCCCTCATTTTCTTTCCCATACGTATCGACTCCTTCTATCTCGACATTACCCTTGGATGACGACACCCATACTCCGGGCAGTTCCTTCGATGATTTTCACTGCCCCCTCCAGGTCAGCAGCATTCAAATCGGCCATTTTCTTCTGGGCGATCTCATTCAGTTGCTTCCTGGTGATCTTGCCGACTTTATCCTTCTGCGGGATACCGGAACCCTTGATGATCCCAGCCGCCTTCTTCAAGAGATCGGAGGCCGGGGGCGTCTTCATCACGAAGGTGAAGGTCCGATCCTTATAGACCGTGATGACGACCGGGATAATGCTGTCGCCCTCCTTCTGCGTCTTGGCGTTGAACTGCTTACAGAACTCCATGATGTTGACACCGTGCTGCCCCAACGACGGCCCAACCGGTGGTGCCGGATTTGCCTTGCCGGCTGGAATCTGCAATTTAACCTGTGCCGATACTTCCTTGGCCATGCCCTAACTCCTCACTTCCCTTCGAGATTAAATCCGCTCGACCTGCAAGAAGCCGAGTTCCACCGGAGTGGAACGTCCAAAAATGCTGACCATGACTTTGAGTCTATTGTGATCTTGATCGACTTCGTCGACCAACCCGTTGAATCCAAGGAACGGCCCATCGATAATCCGTACATTGTCCGTCTTGATGAACTTGACTTGCTCGCGTGGCCCAGCGGCTCCGGCGTCGACCTGTTTCAATAACGATTCCACTTCTTCCATCGACAACGGCGTCGGCTGCGCCCCGCCGCCGACGAACCCCGTCACTTTTGGAGTTTCCTTGATCATCTGCAGCGTTTCGTCGACTAACGGACTTTCAAGTTCGACCAAAACATAGCCTGGGAAAAACTTCCGTCGAGAGGTCCGGCGTTTCCCATCCTTTATTTCAATCACGTCTTCCGTCGGCACGAGCACCTGCCCCAACTTTTCGACCAATCCCATTTGATTGGCGCGTTCTAGCAAGCTGGTCTTGACCCGTCCCTCGAAGCCCGCATAGGTATGAATGACGTACCAATGTTTGGCCATGCCTATCCTCGGATCACGTGGTTAACGATCTGCTCCTGCAGCGGGCTGCTAGTACGGCACTCTACAAAATCTTGCCTACCAACCAGACCAACGCCGAATCGATCATCGATAAATACAGTGACATAATGATGCAGAACACAATAACCACCGTCGTCGACCCGATCGTTTCCGCCTTGGTAGGAAACGAGACCTTTTTTAACTCGCCGCGTACATCGGCAATGAATTCCCGAGTAGGATCCACGAGCTTCTTCAACATGCGTCTCTACCTTCTTCTATCCGACGGCTTTTCGCGTCGTCGGTCACCGTCTCTACTGTCGGCGCCAGCCACCTCGGACACTTGGCAGGGGCACTAGGATTTGAACCCAGACTCTCGGTTTTGGAGACCGATGTGCTACCATTGACACCATGCCCCTGCGCATAGTGATGAGCAGCGAGTTCTGAGTCCTGAGTGATTCAACCCTGCGCCCCACAACTCAGCGCTCATAACCCAGCACTCAGCACTTACTTCACTTCCTTGTGCGGTATGTGTTTCCGGCAGAACTTGCAGAACTTGTTTCGCTCCAACCGATCCGGATCATTCTTTTTATTTTTCATCGTGGAGTAGTTCCGCTGCTTGCAGACCGTACAGGCTAAATCAATAATTTCTCGCATCTCTTATTCCGTGAAGCGTGAGCGTGAAACGTGAAGAGCCTTCGCTCAGATCACGCCAATCGCCTACGCTTGACGCCTCCCCTACGCTAAGATTTCGGTCACGACGCCGGAGCCGACGGTCTTGCCGCCCTCGCGGACCGCGAAACGCAACCCCTGATCCATCGCGATCGGGCTGATCAACTCGCCCGTCACACTCACATTGTCCCCCGGCATGACCATCTCCACCCCCGGATTCAGCGACACGATGCCCGTGACATCGGTCGTCCGGAAATAGAACTGCGGCCGGTACCCATTGAAGAACGGCGTATGCCGCCCGCCTTCTTCTTTCGTCAGCACATAGATCTCCGCCTTGAACTTCGTGTGCGGCGTAATCGTCTTCTGTTTGGCCAACACCATCCCGCGCTCGACGTCTTCTTTCTTGGTGCCGCGCAGGAG
>JBKJWE010000483.1:0-3405 GCA_046717045.1 Nitrospiraceae bacterium
CTGTGTCGGGTGTAGACCGGCACAATCCGATCGACACCGAGTTCCGTCCCTTTCTGAATCACCCAATCCATCTTCTCGCCCTTAAGGAGGGCTTGAGCGAGCACGATGGATGGGGTTGTTTGCGGAGGAGCGGTGAGTGCCACAAGAATACGTCCCTCGATCGCCTGGGGGGAGACACGGGCAATCTCCACCTGATAGCGGGTGCCGCCGCCATCGGTGATCGAAAGAGTGTCACCCTGGTGGAGGCGAAGGCTGTCTCGCAGGTGGTGCAAAAGCGATCCGGTGATGTGAATGGTCGGAGGTGTAACCGCGTCTGGCGTGACGAAGAACGTGGGCATGGTGGGGATACAGGGACAATGACGTTGAAGCTATTCGAAGAACTTCTTCATCTTATCGAAAAACCCATCGCCGTCGGCCTCCATCGACATCCCGCTTTCTTTGGCGAAGTCCGTGAGCAATTCTTTTTGGCGAGCCGTGAGTTTCGTGGGAATCTGAACTTTGATGATAAACAGCTGATCGCCGGTGTTGCTCCCTTTGAGGTTCGGGACGCCCAGGCCTTTGATGCGCAGGATCTTGTCGTGCTGAGTTCCCGGGGGAATTTTGATCACGGTGTCGCCCTTCAGAGTGGGGACTTCGATCTTGCCGCCGAGTGTCGCGGTGATGAAATTGATGGGCACGTCGCAGAGGATGTCGTTCCCCTTACGCTGGAACAGAGGATGCGGCTTGACCGTGATGGCGACGTAGAGGTCCCCCGGCGGGCCTGCGTTGGCGCCGTGTTCTCCTTCATTCGAGAGGCGAAGGCGCATCCCGGATTCGATACCAGCCGGAATATGCACCGCAATCGTGCGTTCTTTATACGTGCGCTGCCGGCCTTGGCAGGTCGTACAGGGTTCCGTGACGATGCGTCCCGCGCCCTCGCATTGGCCGCAAGGTCGGCTGACGCTGAAAAACCCTTGCTGGAACCGCATCTGCCCGGAGCCCTTGCAGCTGGGGCAAGTCTTGATGGCGGCGGCGGACTTGGCGCCGCTGCCCTTGCAGTCCGCGCAGGTTTCCCATCGCGGAATCTTGAGCTTGGCATCTTTGCCGTAGACGGATTCTTCAAAGGTCAATTCGAGGTTGTATTGGAGGTCGTTGCCGCGTTCCGCTCGGGAGCCGCCGCGCTGCCCGCCGAAAAAGTCATCGAAGATATCGTTGAAGACGTCGCCGAACCCGGCGCCACGTCCGAAGTCGAACCCTTCGAATCCGGGTCCGCCTTGCGGGCCGGCATGCCCGAACATATCGTAACGCTTCCGCTTGTCTTGGTCGCTGAGCGTTTCGTAGGCTTCGTTGATCTGCTTGAACTGGTCCTCGGCGGTTTTCTTCTGTTGCTCGCCGGTATGGAGATCAGGATGATGCTGGCGGGCCAGTTTGCGGTAGGCCTTCTTCAGTTCGTCTTCCGAGGCGTTCTTGTCGACGCCGAGGGTTTCGTAATAATCGCGCTTGGCCACGGGGATGATCGCCCTGGGTGAGAGTGCAGCAAGACCGAGTTCCGTGATCGCAGGGAACTCGGTCTTGCTGACAGTATTCTAACTTACTTCTTGTCTTTGTCTACTTCTTCGAATTCTGCGTCGACGACCTTTTCGTCCTGCTTGGTCTCGCCGGCTCCGTTTCCGCTCGTCGCGTCTGCTCCACCGGGAGAGGCCGACGCGGAGGCCTTCTTGTACATTTCTTCGGCCAGCTTATGGGAAGCGGTCGTCAAGGTTTGCGTGGCCGACTCGATCGCGTCCGCATCGGCGCCCTCCATGGCCTTCTTGAGGGCGGCTACGGCTTCCTCGATTTTCGTCTTGTCTTCGGCGGCGATCTTGTCGCCGTGCTCGCTGAGATTCTTTTCCGTCTGGTAGATCAGCGTGTCGGCCTGGTTCTTGGCTTCGGCCGCTTTCCGACGCTTCTTATCGTCTTCCGTATGGGCCTGGGCGTCTTTCACCAGCTTCTCGACTTCGTCCTTGCTGAGACCGCTGGAGGCTGTGATCTTGATCGATTGCTCCTTCTGGGTGGCCAAGTCTTTGGCCGAGACATGGACGATCCCGTTCGCGTCGATGTCGAACGTAACTTCGACTTGCGGCATACCACGCGGGGCGGGAGGAATCCCGACCAAATCGAACTGACCGAGGAGTTTATTGTCGTTGGCCATCTCCCGCTCGCCCTGAAAGACGCGAATGGTCACCGCCGTTTGATTATCGGCAGCTGTCGAGAAGACCTGGCTCTTCTTGGTGGGCACCGTGGTGTTGCGCTCGATCAGCTTCGTGAATACGCCCCCGAGGGTTTCGATGCCTAATGAAAGCGGGGTCACGTCCAGCAAGAGGACATCTTTGACGTCACCCTTGAGCACGCCGCCTTGAATGCCGGCGCCGATGGCGACGACTTCGTCCGGGTTCACGCCGCGATGCGGTTCCTTTCCAAAGAACTCCTTCACCACTTGAATGACCTTCGGCATGCGGGTCATGCCGCCGACCAGCACGACTTCATTGATGTCGCGAGCCGAGACGCCGGCATCGGACATGGCTTTCCTGCAGGGTTCAATCGTCCGCTGGATCAAATCGTCGACCAGCTGTTCCAGTTTTGCACGGGTCAGCTTCGTGACCATATGCCTTGGGCCGCTGGCGTCGGCAGTTACGAACGGGAGGTTGATTTCGGTGTCCTGGGACGACGACAGCTCGATTTTTGCGCGCTCCGCCGCCTCCTTGAGTCGTTGCAGTGCCATCCGGTCCTTGCGCAGGTCAATGCCCTGATCCTTTCTGAACTCGTCGACCAGCCAATCCATGACGCGCAGATCGAAATCGTCGCCTCCTAAATACGTATCTCCGTTCGTGGATTTCACCTCGAAGACGCCTTCGCCGATTTCGAGAACGGACACGTCGAACGTTCCGCCGCCCAAATCGTACACCGCGATCCGTTCGTCCTTCTTTTTGTCGAGACCATACGCGAGCGACGCCGCTGTCGGCTCATTGATGATTCGGAGGACGTTGAGCCCGGCGATCTGCCCTGCATCCTTGGTCGCTTGGCGTTGGCTGTCGTCAAAGTAGGCCGGAACAGTGACGACCGCTTCGATGACTTTCTCGCCGAGATAATCCTCCGCTGTCTGCCGCATCTTCTGCAGAATCATCGCGGAAATTTCCGGCGGGCTATAGCGTTTGCCGCGCAGCTCAACGTGAGCGTCGCCGTTGTCCGCTTCCACGACCTTATACGGAAGACGTTTCATCGCCTCCTGGACTTCCTTGCTTCGGAACTTTCTGCCCATAAGGCGCTTCACTGAGAAAATCGTGTTCTCGGGATTGGTTATTGCCTGCCGTTTGGCGTTTTGGCCGACGTGGCGTTCCGTCTTGTCGGTGATCGCGACGACAGATGGCGTCGTACGGGCTCCTTCCG
>JBKJWE010000484.1:0-2510 GCA_046717045.1 Nitrospiraceae bacterium
CCACGAAACTTACGGGGATTGATTATGCCGCAACGTCCATATCCAGATCGACATCACCATCGACAGCGGTCATGCGACCGTCCAGGTTGGCCGTCGCCGATGCCGACACGAGCGCGCCTTGACTATGCAACTGGCGGTTTCTCTCGACGACAGGGTCGAAGACATTGCCGCAGTTGAGGCAGCGCCAGCTGGCTGCCCACATCTCGCCCCCACTCTCTCTGATATCCATAAACAAGTCTTTCGCCATACAGCCCTGACAACGTGTACAAGTCATGATCTTCTCCTCTTTATCCGCGCCCTAGATACAAGGGTAATAGGGAAGGGCGATTCTGTTGAGACCTAAAGGAGGTACCTCGAAAGGGGGATCACGAAGCGAATAGAGGAGCAGGCACGAGCGGACCTGGGGAAAACGGACGGTGTTCTGGACGAGCAAGCTCGGTTTGGTGCCCCCGACACGAATTGAACGTGCGACAAACGGTTTAGGAAACCGCTGCTCTATCCAACTGAGCTACGGGGGCTATCTCAGGATGTTGAAAAATCCCTCCAGCATCGTTCTCCCATCGCTCAGAGGCTCAACTTCGCCGGGTGCGGTCGTGCCGAGAGGTCTTTTTGAACATCCTGACCGGATCGATTCGTACGATACTGGAAGGATCACGAAAAGTCTAGGCGAGGAGCCTAGCGGCCAGAGGGACTACTTCGACGCTGAGGTCTTGTCCGCCCCGGCTGCGAGCAGCTCTTTCTTGGATGGAATCTGGTTCAAGAGGTCGGCGCGGATCTGGAAGACACCTTGAAGCCGTTGTCCCATGGCGTAGGCCAGACCGTTAGCGTGGCTGCCGATGGAGAGTTTTCCCGCTATCTTACCGTCGCGGCCGGTTGCCACGAATTCTGCAGCCGGTGTGAGGAGCCCGTAGGGAGCCAGTGGCCCAGCTTGTTTGACCACGCGCTCTTCGGATGGCACGTTCGCGACGCGGCTGACAAACAAATCTGCCGCTTGTTGATCGACCTTTTCCGTCGGCGGATCTTCTAAGACCCATTCCCCATTTTGGTTGATGAGGACGTATTGCTCCTTCGCGGTTTTGACGGAAAGCATAGCAATCTCCGTGTAATCGATGCCCAACAGGCGCTTGTCTTGGAAGGCCAGCAGCTCCTTCGTAAGGTCCTTGATCGCTGAGGGGTTTACGCGATAGAGCGGCGCATCTGCCGACGTTTCGGCGATGGCTTCCCCGCTTGCAGGAGCAGGTTGATACAACTTGATGACTTGATCGCCTCCGGGCGTATGCACGGTGACCTTCACTTTCGGCGCGGTCAACGTCTTCGCGAGCGCGTCGCGCGCTGGTCCCGGATCGACAATGCCTAGCGCCTTGAGGTCTTCCAGGCGGAACAGCAGCGTGCGGACTTCCGCTTGGTCGGCGTCCGCTTCAATCGGGTAGCGAATCTTCCACTTCCTCTTGGGTTTTTCGTTGCCGTGATAGAGCACGATCTCGGTTGTGGGATAAGTCAGGCGAATCCGTTCGACGTCATTCGCCGACATCCGTAACAGATCCTTCCGGCGAAAAGTCATCAGAGTCTTGTTGACGAAGTCTTTAGCGGCCATATCGGTAAGCAACACTTTGTGGTCCGATTCGCGCAGCACATAGAGGGTGGAAGTGAGCGGGCCGCTGTCGCCGATGGATAACGTGTCTTTCGCGGCATTAGCAGCGACGGTGATGGTCGTCACCGGTTTCTCGAGCCCGAACGGTGCCAGGCTAGATGGATGGTCCTCGACCACGCGAGAGACGGTTCCGGTGACCAACGCGCGAATCAGGTTTTGGATCTCCCGTTGGTCTGTGTCGGTCTTGAGCGGAGCGGTCATGATCCAGCCCTTGTCCGGATTGCGCGCGAAAACGAGTTCGTCTCGATCGGTCTTGAATGTGAGTCCGGTCAAGGTCTGCTGCTCGAAGAGCAGGACCTTCTTGGCCGCAGTCTCCTGGCTAGTCTGCGACGCCTGCTGCGGGAGTTCGACGACATACAGATACGAGCCGAGTCCTGCGAGCACGAGGGCCATGAAGACCGTGGGCCAATAGCGCATGGAACTAGTCTGCATGGTTGAGGGTTCGTGACAAAACCGCCGAGACGCCTTGGGAGACGGACGCGAGGAGCCGGGAGGGAAGGAGGCATCTTTTGACAGGATGTTGACCAACTGAGCGGCGAGCCCGTCCGCCTGGCCGCAGATGACAGGCGATCAGGCTTGTCGCAGCGGCGTGTCGGCAGTTGGAGTAGAAGCCTTCGTGAATCATGCGGGCTAGAGGCGTCGGCGTTTGCGCCACACCATGATGCCGGTGAGGAACGTGACAGCAGGAAGGAGAATCACTTGCAGATACATCAAGGCTCGTTCCTGCAACGGATTCGGCGTGAAGGGCCTCAGTGCCGACTCTTTGGGACCGATGGCCATTAAGTCCCGTTCGTGGGGCCCCCCCCGGGGCGCCCGCAGAAATTAAAAGCGGTTTGGGGGGGTATTAAAGAAGCCCGTT
>JBKJWE010000485.1:0-4151 GCA_046717045.1 Nitrospiraceae bacterium
ACGCCTCGATTAATTTGACCGCGGATACCTATGGCAAGTGGTTGCCTCTGGGCAACAAAGCCGCCGTGGATCGGCTGGATACTCCCAGTTTTGTGGAAAGTGGTAGCAAAGTGGTAGCAGGGGAGGGCTTGGAGGAGGAAGGGAATTCAGAAGTGGTTGGAAAATTTGGTGGGCCGTGTAGGGGTCGAACCTACGGCCCGCTGATTAAGAGTCAGCTGCTCTACCAACTGAGCTAACGGCCCACCTAGGTATGTGCGACGAGGCGTGTTCCGGCAGATGCGCTTGCTGGGTGCTGTTGGTGCGCCTGACAGGATTTGAACCTGTGGCCCTCAGCTCCGGAGGCTGATGCTCTATCCAGCTGAGCTACAGGCGCTCCCGCAAGCAAGGGCGTCACCTTAACATAGGGTTTTAGCCCCTGTCTAGTTTGCGCCCGCTTCCCCTTATCGATGCGGTTTCGTCACGAATCCGTAAGGCAAGAGTATTTCTTCCCCTGGAATTCCGGCGCTTCGGCGAAGGGCGTTGAGTGTGGAGGCTTCTTCCTGGGCCAACTGATCTTCTTCCTTACGCAGCGGGGGCGGAACTGGACGAATCGGGATGAACGTTTGCACCTCGCAAGCCCCCTGAGTGAGGCCCTGATCGTCGGTCGGGATTCCCATCGATCGGCAGACGAGAGGTCGATGACCGTAGACAGCGCAGCCTCCATCAGACTCCAGCGCGGGGCAGGGGACCTCGCGGAATTGCTCCACGAGTCGGTCCACTTCAGCATCAGCCCAATCGTCAAGCAGAACGGTTTGCCGAAGCTTCGGAGCTGCCGCTTCCATGGCGGCGATCTGCACCTGGGCTCGTTGCTCGATCAGGCGATGGTACTCCAGATCCATGAGCCCCAGGCCGTCCTGAAGGACCTGCGCGTCGAGGATCGTAATGGGGAAGGGGCCGATGCAGCAGCGCATACAGCCAAGCCGGCAGGGGAGCTGGCTTAACAGTGCGGCGGATGTCCGTTGGAACCAGTGATCGGTCCGGTGATACAGCGGTGGGAGGGTCGGTGGCAGCGGGGCCGGCACCGCGCTGCTCACTCTACCTGCTCGGAAATGTCGACGATGAGGTCGCCCTTGGGAGAATAGAAACCCTGATTGTCGATTTGGACGATGCCGTTACACTGGTCTTGATAGAACTCCAAGATCCAGCCGTTGAAATCGTACCCCACTTCGGTGATGTCTTTGGGGAGGAACCGCGTGGTCAAAATAAATTGGGCTCGCGTGACGTATTCGCCGGCCAGTTGCGCTTCAATTTCGTCATGCGAAGAGAGTATCTCGAGAAACTCCTTCTGCTCTTGCTCGAACACGTCTTTGTAGGTGCCGCGATTCCGCACGCAGAATAACTGAATCGGTTTGCGACTCTGATCGTACCCCAACGTCACCTGAACCCACGCCCATTCATCGAGTTGGGCTTGATCCATTTCCGGCGGCGTGATCGGCGTCTGGCCGCGCGACTTCAAAAATTCCAATAGCAGGCGCAGCGGAGGGGAATTATATTTTTGGCAAAAGACGCGGGAGTATTCATACTGCTCCGTCGCGTCCGGCTGCGCGGGCGACGGTAAAATCGGTAGTTCTTTCGCCATACTAGCGGCTCTCATCCCGGTGGTGAAGCAGTCCCGTGACCCGAAACCAAGAGTACTCTACGCCGGCGGGTCTCGAAACTGCAAGACCCAGTGAAGGCGTTTCCCTACGCCTGGCCTGTGTTTTTCCGGTTGACAGCCCACGAGCGCTTGGATAGACTCCCGCAGGTTTTCGCCGCTTCAAGCAACACGACTAATCGTTCACGAGTCATTAAAGAATTCTGAGCGGGGTCACAAGAGGCGATTCGTTGCAATTCACCATTTCGTTTTTCTAAGGGAGGTTGTTCATTATGGGAAAATCAATGACCAAGTCGCAGATTGCCGATCACATGGCCCAAAAGACCGGGCTGACCAAGAAGGCTGCCGTTCAGATGCTGGACGACTTTGCCGCCTTGGCTTATCGGGAAGCGAAGAACGTCTTCGTTGTCCCCGGCATGGGCAAATTGGTGTTGGCAAACCGCAAGGCCCGCATGGGCCGCAATCCGCAAACCGGTGAAGCGATCAAGATTCCGGCGAAGCGGGTGGTGAAGTTCCGCGTGGCGAAGGTCGCGAAGGACTCGATCCTCGGCAAGAAGTAGGCGGACGGTGGCCGTGAAGGCCATGTGTCACGCCCCTTCTTTCGGCCTTATTCGCGCCGTATGAAGTACACCAAGGGCCGGCTCCCCAGATGGGGCGCCGGCCCTGGTCTTTTCTGCGGTATCTGCGTGTTTAGTGGGAGGGGCCCAGCCCGCTTCCCCCAAACCCATCGTGGCCGACGAGGCGCAGAGCGTCCCCGTCCTGGACCAGCGAGTCCTCGCTGGCGATTTTCTTGTTAATGGTCACGAGGACCTTCTTTTCCCGAATAAGTTGGAGCAGGTGGCGCAGTTGGATGCCTTGGCGCTGGAGCACCTGGCGGACGGACATGGGTGACGGGACCTCGCAGGCGAGATCGCATTCACCGTCGGCGGTTTGCAGTTGTCCCATCAGGGAAATCGTCACCATAGTCAGGCTCTCCTTAGGAAAAAGGCAGTCAGTCGCCTTGCATCGTGGCGCCGACGAGCCCGTTGACTCCGACCCGTTCGCTATCGATAATGCCGATCTATGCCCTCACTCGATCTTCACAATCCTGGAATGCCGGACTTGCAGTTTGTGCTGTTCGTCTCGGCCCTCTGTACGTCGAACATCGAGACGTTGAACGTACCGCGAGAGCTTCAAACCGTCATCTTCGATCGCTGTTGGGCGCTCATGAGCACTGACCCGCCTCCCGCAGACGCCTCACAGCGGGTCCTCGATCTTCGACAGGGCACTGAGCTGACGTTGGAAGCCTGCGTCTCGACAATTCGCGCACTGCTCTTGGAGGCCGGCATCACCCGGCTCACGTGGGACCATCCGGTCAGCAATCCAACGCGGGAGAGTACGCCGGCGGCCAAACCATTGGTCGAACGACTGGGCCAATTGTACCCCGAGCCTCCCGACATCGTCGACCCCGGCCGGTCGTCGCAGACCGGGTCGGCATAATGCCGGATAGAACGGCTGCCGCAGTGAATCGGCGACAGGACACAAGAAAAGGGACCCCCATCGTGCGGGTAACGAAGACCGATCTCGAAGGGGTGCTCATGCTCGAGCCGCAAACCTTTCGCGATCCGCGCGGGCTCTTTCTCGAAACCTATCACCGAGAACGCTATGTCGCGGCAGGAATCGACGCGAGCTTCGTGCAAGACAATTACTCGTGGTCGAAGGCGAAGACGTTGAGAGGGTTGCACTATCAGCTCACGAGGCCGCAAGGGAAACTGGTGACCGTCGTCCAGGGCAGTGTCTTCGACGTCGTCGTGGATGTGCGCAAGGGCTCGCCGACATTCGGTCGCTCGTACGGGGTTGAGCTCTCCAGCGAGAACATGCGCCAGCTGTATATTCCGCCGGGCTACGCCCACGGATTCTGCGTGTTGACCGATGAAGCCGGCTTCTTCTACAAGTGCACCGATTTCTATCGAACGGACGACGAACGAGGTGTCCGGTGGGATGATCCCGCGCTCAAGATTGCATGGCCCCTGTCGGATCCGATCATCTCGGCGAAGGATCGAGCCTTTAAGACGCTGGCTGAGATGGACGCAGATTTGCCGGCGTATCGCTGACGAGAGTTGGGCGGGTCAGGCCCATTGATACCATGAGGATGGCTATGTTATACGCGGGAGGGTCAAGGAGTTGCGTGCAAGCTGGATCTGGTCGAATATGAGGAGGGGGCGATGGGTAAGAGCTTAAAAGGAACGAAGAGTCACGATAATCTGAAGGGCGCTTTCGCGGGTGAATCGCAAGCGAATCGGCGGTACCTCTATTTTGCGCGCCGCGCGGACATTGAAGGCTATCCCGACATCGGGGGCCTCTTCCGCGATACCTCCGAGGCGGAGACCGGCCATGCGTTTGGTCACATGGACTTCTTAAAAGAGGTCGGGGATCCCGCGACCGGCGTGCCGATCGGGAATACCGAAGCCAATCTCAAGTCGGCGATCGAAGGCGAGACCTACGAATACACGCAGATGTACCCTGGGATGGCCAAGAC
>JBKJWE010000486.1:0-5540 GCA_046717045.1 Nitrospiraceae bacterium
TGCGGGAGGTCGTGAAGGGTGCCGAACATCGGCTGGCCATGACCCAGCAGAAGACGGTGCTTTTCGTCGACGAAATTCATCGCTTCAACAAGGCGCAGCAGGATGCCTTTCTTCCTCACGTCGAGCGCGGCACGGTCGTGCTGGTCGGCGCGACGACAGAGAATCCCTCGTTTGAGATTATCAGCCCATTGCTCTCACGTTCCTTGGTGGTGACCCTGAAGTCGTTATCGGAGTCCGCGCTAGGCCACATTCTCGATCGGGCCTTGGCGGATAGGGAACGGGGGCTCGGGCAGTGGCGGGTCTCGTTGACGGAGGAAGCCAGGCAGCGGCTCATTAGTTACGGCAACGGTGACGCACGGGCCTTGCTGACCGCGTTGGAGTTCGTGGCGATGCAGACGCCGTCTGGGCCGGATGGCCTACGTGCGATCGACGCGGCAGCGGTCGATGCGGCGCTGCTAAAAAAATCGTTACGGTACGACAAGACCGGTGAAGAGCACTACAACGTCATCTCCGCCTACATCAAAAGCCTGCGGGATTCCGACCCGGATGGGGCGCTCTACTGGCTGGCCCGTATGTTGGAAGCAGGCGAAGATCCGAAGTTCATTGCTCGCCGCATGGTGATTTTTGCCTCAGAAGATGTCGGAAATGCCGATCCTATGGGACTTGTCGTCGCCACTGCTGTAGCGCAGGCGGTGCAATTTGTCGGCTTGCCGGAAGCGCAGATCAACCTGGCCCACGGGACGACTTTTTTAGCCACGAGGGCGAAAGATAACGCCTCTTATATTGGGTTGCTCGAGGCGATGGAAGATGCAAAAACTCATGGAAATCTTGGGGTTCCCTTACATTTGCGCAATGCAGTGACGTCCCTGATGAAGGGATTCGGCTATGGCAAGGGGTATCGCTATGCCCATGATGATCCAGGGGCCAAAGCGGAGCAGGTGCATCTGCCTGAAATACTCAAAGCCAAGCGCTATTACCGACCGAAAGGGTCGTAACTAGTTGTCGAAACAGGAAGTTGTACAAAGATTTCTAATCGGTTATACTTAGACTCATGAAACGTCAGGAGTCCAAGTCAAGCACAGCGTTAGCTGCGACGACCGAGCGGCGCAGAATGGTGCGCGCCACCCTCGTGGGTTCTGCCTTGGTTTCTCCCAAGAGTGGGGCCAAAGCGATCACGGCGGTGTTGGACAACGTCAACAGAGTCGGGGCGGGATTGCATGCGAAGGAAAAACTGGCGATGGCAGAGGGCGTGACCGTCTCGCTGGCGTTTCTCGATTCCGATCGCGTCGAGCAACAAGAGAGATTGGATGGGACGGTCGCTTGGGCTAAGCCGTGGGAGAAGGGGTTTCTGATCGGTGTGGTGTGGGACGAAGTAGTCACGAAAGAGAAGAATAAGTGGCTGTATTACTATCTCGAAGAAACCATCAAACGTTCCAATTAGGCGAGCCCCGCAAGTTTCTGCTTTACCTCATCCAATTCCGCTGACAGCGATTCCCATCTTGCCGTGAGTCGTTCGAGATCCTTTTTCCACCCGTCGTGCTCCAGATGAAGCGCATTCCACTTGGCGAAGTCCTTGTAGAGTGCAGGGTCAGCCAGTTCTAGGTCACGAGCTCTGATTCTTGTTTCGTGCTCTGAGACCTCGGCTTCAGCACGGACCACCTGCTTTGCCAGTCGAGCTTGAGTCTTGTTCAAATCGCGGCGATCGCCGCCTGATTGTTTGGCCGGAGCCTGCCCTTGCGCGGTCATGACCTTGGTCGGCCCCGCGACTTGTCCTCCGTTCTTGCCCTTGAGTTCGTCACTCGATTCCTTGATCGACTCGAACTCTTGCGCCTTCTTCCATAAATAGTATTCATAATCGCCGAAGAAATTCCTCGCCTGGCCCTCTTCGATCTCGACGACTCTCGTCGAGATTCTGGTCAAGAAGGTCGGGTCGTGGGATATGAAGATGATCGTACCGGGGAATCCGGTCAGCGCGTCGGTCAGCACGTCGACGGATGAGGGATCCAAGTGGTTGGTCGGCTCGTCCAACAAAAGGGTATTCGCCGGTTCCACCAACATGCGAGCCAGGGCCACGCGGTTGCGTTCGCCGCCGCTGAGGGCTTTGACAAGCTTTTTTTGATCGAGTCCCGAAAACAAGAAGGCGCCGGCGATGCCACGGAGAAAGTTTGTTTCCGCGGTATTCGAGACCGCCGAGAGCGATTCGAGGACGCTGTGTTCCGGATTCAGCGTCTCAGCCTGATGCTGGGCAAAGTAATGCAGCGTCACGCCATGGCCGACTGTTCTGGCGCCTTTCTCAAACGGCAACACCCCGGCCAGCATCTTGAGCAGAGTGCTCTTGCCCGCGCCATTCTCACCGACGAGCGCGATACGCTGGCCGCGCTCGACGGTAAAGTCGAGTGAGCGATAGATCACTTTTTCGCCATAGCTCTTGGCCACATTCTTCAGCTCCAACACCTGGCGTCCGCTGGTGGACGGAAGAGGGAAGGTAAAACGCACGCGCTTGGCATCGCGCTGGAGTTCGATGCGTTTCACCTTATCGAGTTGTTTGATGCGTGACTGAACCTGGCTGGCCTTGTTGGCTTGGTAGCGGAAGCGGTCGATGAACTTCTGCACGCGGGCCACTTCTTTGGCCTGCCGATTGGCCGCGGCTTCCAATTGAGCGTCTCGCTCGGCGCGCAGCTCACGGAATTTCGAATAGTTCCCGCGAAACTCCTGAATGGTTTTGTCGCGGATTTCCCAAATATGCGTCGCGATTTTGTCGAGAAAGGCCGTGTCGTGGCTGATGATGAGCAGAGTCAGTTTGGAGTTCAGCAAGAAGTCTTCAAACCACCGCTGCGTCGGTTTATCCAAGTGGTTCGTCGGCTCGTCCAGCATCAACACGTCGGGATTCGAAAGAAGTAGGTGGGCCAATGCGACCCGCATGCGATATCCGCCCGAAAGGTTTTCAATGGGGCGACCGAAGTCGAATTCGCCGAACCCGAGTCCCGAAAGAATCCGCTTCGCTTCATGTTCCGGGTACAGATCGCGATGCGTCGCATCGAGGACGGTCTTGCCAGTGATCGTTTCAAGTTCTTGGGGCAGGTAGCCGACGCGGAGGCGTGGGCGCTTTCGTACGGTTCCTTCGTCAGGCGATTCCTCGCCCAGGATCATCTTGAAGAGCGTGGTTTTTCCGGTCCCGTTCGGACCGACGAGGCCCACGCGGGTTTCCGGCCGCAAGTGTGCCGAAGCCTCGTTGAACAAGACTTTCGTCGCAAACTGTTTATGGACAGACTCAATTTGTAGCATAGCGGAAGAGGTCTCGACGTTGTGCGATGAGCAGGACTATCGAAGAGAGGTTGGGAGGCGGATCGTATAAAATTTGGTGGAGCTGACCGGGATTGAACCGGTGACCTCGTGAATGCCATTCACGCGCGCTCCCAGCTGCGCCACAGCCCCACCCAGGTTATGCATAAAGAGCGAAAACCATAGTGAAATCGCGGTTATGCTAACACGTGCTTCTTGTGTGCGTCAAGGAATGAGGGAGTGGGCTGAACCAGGGTCGTCCGTGGTGCTCGTGCCATGTGCATGCTCGGAAGGTGCACAGCTGGCTTGACAAAGCAGGGTGTCATCCCTACGATTGCCCCTCGCTCTGGTCCGATATCCGGCCAGGGCTGTTTTTTTGAGGGCATTCGGGGCGATGGGCAATCTCGTCATCATCGGGACGCAGTGGGGCGACGAAGGCAAGGGCAAGATTGTCGATATCTTGGCCCGGGATGCCGATGTTGTTGTTCGGTATCAAGGGGGTTCCAACGCCGGTCATACGGTGATCAATGACCGGGGGACCTATATCTTTCACCTGATTCCGTCGGGCATTCTTTATCGCGGAACCATCTGTGTGATTGGCAACGGGGTGGTGGTGGACCCTGGTGCACTGATCGAAGAAATGGATCAGTTACAAACCAAGGGCATCGCGGTTGGGAAGAACTTTCTCGTCAGTCAGCGGGCCCACTTGATCTTGCCCTATCACAAGGCGATCGATAAGGCTGCGGAGCAGTCGAAGGGATCGCGCCGGATTGGAACGACGGGACGTGGGATCGGGCCGTCCTATGCCGACAAGATGGCACGGATCGGGATTAGAATGGGCGATCTCTTGAATCCGCCGCTATTCAGGAAGAAGCTCGAAGAAAATCTGGTCGAGATGAATTGGTTCTTGGAACGGCTCTATAAAGTCGAGACGTTCCAGGTCGACAAGGTGTTCGATCAGTACATGGGCTATGCCGACCGTCTCAGAAGTCACATCGTTGATACGACCACCATGTTGAATGGTGTGATTCGTAAGGGGAAGACCGTCCTGTTCGAGGGGGCTCAGGGCACCCATTTGGACGTCGACTTCGGCACCTATCCCTACGTGACGTCGTCGAGTTCTGCGGCCGGCGGTGCCTGTACAGGAACCGGCGTCGGGCCGACGATGATCGATGGGGTGATGGGGGTCGCCAAAGCGTATACCACGAGAGTGGGAAGTGGACCTTTCCCCACTGAATTGACCGATGCAGTCGGGCAGGGTTTGCAAGAGCGCGGGCGGGAGTTCGGTTCGACGACCGGCCGTGCCAGGCGTTGCGGATGGTTCGATGCCGTAGTCGTTCGCCACGCGACCCAAGTGAATAGCCTCACGTCTCTTGTGGTCACGAAGCTGGACGTCCTCGATGGCTGCAAGGAGTTGAAGCTTTGTACCGGCTATCGGTACGGGGGTCAGCTCTACAAAACGATGCCGGCGTATCTTGAGGTGCTCACACAATGCCAGCCGGTCTATGAGCGTATGAAGGGATGGACGGCCTCGACGACGGGTGCGACGACGTACAAGCAGTTGCCTGTTGAAGCCAAGCGGTACCTAGCCCGCGTGGAAGAGCTCGCGGACTGCCGGATCGACATGATTTCGACCGGCTCGAAGCGTGCCGAAACAATTAAGCTGCGCAATCCACTGAAGGCTCGTCGGCGCCCTCGCTAAGTCACTCTCTCTTCTTCACTAGCAAGCTTCGGGAAGCAATTTTAGCACGCGAGAATTTCGATGATCTGCCCGTGAACCACAACAGACGAGCATCCGGCTAGGCATGTGCGAGCGTCGGTGGTACAATCCGCCTTTCCATCAGGTGAGCCGCTAGCTCAGACGGTAGAGCATCGCCCTTTTAAGGCGAGGGCCCTGGGTTCGAGTCCCAGGCGGCTCACCACTTTTTTCAACCGGTTATACATTACGCCGATTCTCACATCCGTTAGATTGTCCGTGTTCTGTCCGCGTTCTCATCCCACCTGATCCAAGGCGGTGATGTTTGACTTCGCGGGTAGGGCGGACACATAGCCTTCGTGCTTCTGCATAGCGTCGCGCAAGTCTTCATCGCTGGTGATATTGTAGCGGTCGAATACGGCATCTGTTCGATGCCCTGAAATCTTCTTCGCGATGGTCTTGTCGATTCCCGCCCGAATCATGTTGCGTACCGCCGTCCGTCGTAGATCGTGAAATAGTAGCCCTAAAACCCCCGCCTTCTTGCAGGCATTCGCCCATGCTT
>JBKJWE010000487.1:0-5966 GCA_046717045.1 Nitrospiraceae bacterium
ATCCAGGCCTCGATCGATGCGGCGCAGCCGGACGTCATCGGCACCGCGCGCGTTAGGCTCTACAAAGGGAGCTGTACCTTGGCCGGACGCAAGTCAAAGCAGTCGCTCTATCGGCTCGACATCGCCACGTTCGAAGAAGACGAAGTCTACAACCAGAAAGACGCCGAGGGCTTCATTCGCTTGAACGCATTACGGCTGAAAATCAGAGCCCAGCGGAAGAAGGCCTTTTCCTGATGGCACGAGCACGGCAGCGGAGTCAGGCTTCGGCGAAAGGCGGGAAGTCCTGGGGCGGACGGTTCACGCAGAAGACAAACCGGCTTGTGGAATCCTTCACAGTCTCCGTCGCCACGGATCGTCGGCTCTATGCTCACGACATTCAAGGCAGTATTGCTCATTGTAAGACGTTGGCCAAAGCACGCGTGCTGACGCCGGGTGAAACGCGCACTTTGGTGCGCGGATTGGAAACAGTGAAGACCGAGTTGGATCGGGGCCGGTTTCGATTTGCGCCGCAGGATGAAGATATTCATATGGCGATCGAGCGGCGGCTGACGGAATTGATTGGCCCATTGGGAGGGAAGGTCCATACTGGACGGAGCCGAAACGATCAGATGGCGTTAGATATCCGGCTCTATCTTCGCGATCGGCTTGACCATCTCGTGGACGGTCTTGTGGAGTTTCAGAGAGTGCTGGTAGCGAAAGCGAAGGCCAACCGGACGGTGGCCATGCCGGGCTATACGCATCTCCAGCGGGCGCAGCCGGTCTTGGTTGCCCATCATCTCTTGGCCTATGTGGAGATGGTGGAGAGAGATAAGGGGAGGTTGCGGGATGCGCGCACGCGATTGAACGTCATGCCACTCGGGTCTGGGGCGCTCGCTGGCACGAATTATCCGATCGATCGCCGTTATACAGCCGGATTGTTGGGCTTCCCGACCGTCACGCAGAACAGTCTGGACGCGGTGTCCGATCGGGACTTCATAATCGAAACAGCCGCGGCGCTGTCCATCGTCATGATGCACCTCTCCCGCTTAAGCGAAGAACTGATCGTCTGGTCGTCGCAGGAATTTCGGTTTGTGGATATCCCGGACGCCTTTTGTACCGGCAGCAGCATGATGCCGCAGAAAAAGAACCCGGATGTGCCCGAATTGGTGCGGGGCAAGACCGGCCGAGTCTACGGCCACTTGATGAATTTGCTCGCGACTCTCAAGGCCCTGCCTTTGAGTTATAATCGTGATCTGCAGGAGGATAAGCCCGCTCTGTTCGACGCCCTGGATACGGTGGAGGCTTCGGTCCAGGTCTTGACTGAGCTGATGCGTCGGATCACGATGAATCGGGATGTTCTCAAGCAGGCTCTGGTCGGCGGAGGGATGCTCGCGACGGAAGTCGCCGACTATCTGGTCGGTCGGGGCATGCCGTTTCGCGAGGCGCATGCCGTCACCGGGCGATTGGTCCGGGCGGCCTTGGATCAAGGCCGTGATTTGACGGATTTTTCGCTGGAGGAGTTTCGGACATGTTCCGATCATTTTGAAAAGGGCGTGTTAGCTCGGCTGACCGTGACCGCCGCCATCGATCGTAAAGCACAAATCGGCGGGACGGCTCGATGCCGAGTCGAGCGGCGGATCAAAGAACTTGAGCGGATGCTCTCGTGATACCCTGGGTGCTCTTCTTGGTCGGTGCGGTGGCGGGGTTGGCAGCGGCTTGCGGTCTGGTGGGGCCTCCGATTCCTCCTGAAGATGTGGGGGTAGCCCCGATCATTGAAAAGCAGAAGAAGCGCGATGCGCTGGATGCCAAACAGCGCGAAGCCGCGGCGGCTGCAGAGGCCGCACAGGTCCCACCGCCGCCGGATCCGGCGATGCAGGGGCAGGATGAAAACCTACCCCCCTTGCGGCCAGTGGGAACCAGGTAAGAGATGACAGAGTGAGCGATGTGGGCCTATCATAACGATACAGGTGTGCTAAACCGTGGAACTGTGAGGAGGATCGACTGATGCAACTTATTCAACCGACACGACAGGGTCAGTTAGTGGCCGGGCCCTCGACGGGCAAGCGGCTATTGCTGGTCGATCCTTATCCACGCAACAGTCAGTATCACCTGACGGCCTCCGAGCGGCGGGCGGTCTGGTTCCCGAAGCTCAGCTTGCCGACAATTGCGGCCTATACACCGGATAACTGGGAAGTGGGTCTCGTCGATGAAGCAGTGCAAGACATCGATTTCGACTATCCTTGCGACATGGTCGGGATTTCGATCATGACCTGCTACGCGCCACGGGCCTATGAAATCGCACAAGAGTTCCGCAAACGGGGCCGCACGATCGTCATGGGGGGCGTGCATCCGACCTATTGCCCTGACGAAGCGCTGCAATATGCCGATGCGATCGTCACCGGAGAAGCGGAAGATTTATGGCCGCGCCTGGTGGCGGATTACGAGGCGGGGCGCATGCAACGCCGGTACGACATGACCGCATTTCCTTCGCTCGAACATTACAAGAGCCCCCGCGTCGAGCTCCTGAGCCCCGATGCCTACATGACCCGGCAGTGCAGCTTTACCACGCGTGGTTGCCATTTCGATTGCGAGTTCTGCAGCGTGTCGCCTTTCAACGGCAAGACCACGCGCCGCCGGCCGGTCGAGGAAGTGGTCACCGAGCTGCAGAATGTGCAACGCTGGATTCGCGGTGAACTGGTCGAGAGGCTCAGAGACGAACCGTTGTGGAAGGCGTTCGTGCTGGGATTGCGCATTCGTGTCGGGATCGAAGACGGGACGATTTTTGCGTTCGTTGACGACCTGCATAACAGCAATCGCGCGTACTGCCGCGAACTCTGGACGGCGCTGAAGCCCCTCAAAATTAAGTGGGGCTGTCAGTCCACGCTGTTCCTGGGCGACGACGAGGAAATGGTCAAGCTGGCGTCCGAGAGCGGCTGCGTCTCCGTCTTCGTGGGGATGGAATCGCTCGATGAGGATTCCTTGGACGAGACGAATAAGCCGTTCAACCGCGTCCACAAGTTCTCGCAAGAGATCAAGATGTTCCACGATTACGGGATCATGGTGAATCCCGGGATCGTGTTCGGTTTCGACAACGACGATGAGTCGGTTTTCGAGCGAGCCGTCAATTTCTTGACGAAGAATCAAGTGGAGTTGGCCTACTTCAACATTCTGACACCGCTGCCGGGGACTACGCTTTTCGACCGGTACAACAACGCCGGCCGGATTTTCGACCGCGATTGGTCCAAATACGACGGCAAGCACGTGGTCTATCAGCCGAGTCGGATGACCGTAGAGCAGCTCCAGACAGGGTTTCACTGGGCCAACCATCAATTCTATTCCCTGCCCAATATTCTGTATCGGCTTTCAGGGACCAAGCAGCGGCTGGTGGCCCGATGGGAAATGAATCGTGAGTTCCGCAAGCTGGTCAAACGGGGTTGTCCGAAAGGCACGTTGTCTCCTTTGGCCTCCGTGTTGAAAAATCTGCAGGCGAAGCTGCCGGTAATCGATACAGATCAATTGATTCCGAGCGCGCTGCATGCCTTGAAGCAACGACTCGACCCCAAGGCACCGACCTCACAGGGTTTGGCGCTCAACATCAAGGTGAAGCGGCACGACAAATTCGCCGCGCTGTTCGTCGATCTCGAAGGCACGCTCGATCGCCTCAACGCGCAGGAGCTGATCAAGCGGATGAAAGAAGCCGCCGAAAAAGCCAAGATGGACATTATCGTGAATTTCGAGCACCTCAAGCTCGCGACTCCGGATGCGCTCAAGGCATTGATCGATTCGGATGCCATCAAAGCCGCCGTGCCGCACGTAAAGGTGCGGTATCGGAAGTTCAAAGATGCGTTTGAGACCTCGTTGCAGGGCTTGTCGCTTGCCGGGCTTGAACTGTTGAGTGAGGATCTGCAGGATGCATAGTTTCGAGTATCAGCAGGGCGAACTCTATTGCGAACAGGTGCCGGTCAGCCGGATCGTCAAAGAAATCGGCACACCCTGCTACGTGTATAGCTATACCACCTTGGTTCGCCACTTCCGCGCCTACGACGGGGCGTTCAAAGACGTGCCGCACATCATTGCCTTCGCGATGAAGGCAAATTCCAATCTGGCCGTCCTGCGCCTCATGGTGAAGGAGGGGAGCGGCGTCGATATCGTGTCCGGCGGCGAATTGTTTCGCGCGCTCAAGGCCGGCGTGCCGCCCTCCAAGATTGTGTTTGCCGGCGTGGGCAAGAGTGCCGACGAAATTCGGGACGCCTTGAAGGCGGGCATTCTGATGTTCAACGTCGAATCGCCGGCCGAATTGCGGGCGATCAACGACGTGGCCGCCTCGCTCGGGACCAAAGCCCGCGTGGCGCTCCGGATCAATCCTGACATCGATCCCAAGACCCATCCCTATATCTCCACCGGGTTGAAGAAGAGCAAGTTTGGGATTGCGGCCGATCGGGCGCTCGAAGAATTTACCATCGCTGCCGCGATGAACCACATCGATGTGGTGGGGGTCCACAAGCATATTGGCTCGCAGTTGACCGAGATCACCCCCTTTGTCGAAGCCTTGAAGAAGGTGCTGACACTCATCAAAGCATTGAGAGCGCAAGGCCTGAACATTCGATATCTGAACATCGGCGGCGGCCTCGGGATTACCTATTCGGATGAAAAACCCCCGCTGCCGCAAGACTTGGCCGATGCAGTTTCCCCTCTGGTGCGGGATCTCGGCGTCACGTTGGTTATGGAGCCTGGCCGCGTGATCGTAGGCAATGCCGGCATCCTCGTCACGAAGGTGTTGTATATGAAGAGAGGCGAGGCCAAGAACTTTGTCATTGTGGATGCGGCGATGAACGATCTGATCCGGCCGAGTTTGTACGGTGCGTACCACGACATTCGTCCATTGTCTGAGGCCGTCGCGCATCGGCCCAAGCATCACGTCGATGTGGTCGGCCCGGTGTGCGAGTCGGGCGATTTCTTGGCCAAGGATCGTGCGGTTCCCGAGGTGCAGCCGGGCGATCTATT
The DNA here is from genome assembly GCA_046717045.1 of Nitrospiraceae bacterium. Classification (GTDB taxonomy): domain Bacteria; phylum Nitrospirota; class Nitrospiria; order Nitrospirales; family Nitrospiraceae; genus JBKJWE01. The sequence goes on from JBKJWE010000487.1 coordinate 4,984, forward strand.
AGCCCTCATGAGCGCGGGCGCCTACGGGTTTGTCATGGCTTCCAACTACAATTCACGCCCCCGCATACCGGAAGTCTTAGTCAAGGACGGAGAAATCCACGTCATCCGCGAGCGTGAGACGCACGACGATCTAATCAGGGGCGAAACCATCCCCGCATTTCTTGCGTAACAGGAGTCTCCATGTTTACCGGATCACTCGTCGCCATCGTCACGCCGTTCCGGAACGGTAAGGTCGATGAAAAAGCCCTTGCCGATCTGATCGAGTGGCAACTTGCGAAGGGAACGAACGGGATCGTGCCCTGCGGGACGACAGGAGAATCTGCCACGTTATCGCATGAGGAACACAACCGTGTCGTCGAGCTGACTGTCGAGGTCGTGAAACGGCGCGCTCCTGTCATTGCCGGAACCGGTTCCAACAGCACCGATGAAGCGATTTCGCTCACGAAGCACGCCAAGCAGGCAGGAGCCGACGGGGCGCTACTCATTACGCCATACTACAACAAGCCCACGCAGGAAGGGTTGTATCGACATTACAAGGCGGTTGCCGAATCCGTGGATCTTCCACTCGTCCTGTACAACATCCCAGGTCGTACCGGAGTGAATATGATGCCGGCCACGATTGCCAGACTTTCGGCCATCAAGAATATCGTCGGCGTCAAGGAAGGGAGCGGATCGGTTCAGCAGGCGTCGGATATCGTGCAGATGTGCGGGGAACGTCTCACCGTCTTGGCAGGAGACGATGCCCTCACGCTTCCCATGATGGCAGTCGGAGGCAAAGGCGTCATCACGGTGACGGCCAACGTCGTGCCGACGGATATGGCCAATCTTGTCAAATTCTTCGCGGCCGGGAATATTGATGAAGCGCGGCGCATTCACTTCAAGCTATCCCCGTTGTTTGCGGCCTTGTTCTACGAGACCAATCCGATTCCTGTCAAAGAAGCACTCGGCATGATGGGCAAAATCGATCCCGAGCTCCGCTTGCC
>JBKJWE010000488.1:0-3601 GCA_046717045.1 Nitrospiraceae bacterium
CGGTCCAGGCAATGGTGTACTCGGCTTGGGTGTCGATCGGCGGTACGTACTTGCGATTGGACACCAACACGTTGCAGGGGGCGCTGCGGAGGAGATTCTCGGTATTGCTGCCGATGTCCATGTCCTCATCGCTGTGGACGCCGATGCGACCGACGATCAAGAGCCAGGGGACATCCTTGCGCACATATTGAATGATCTTTTCGAACGCCTTGCCGTCGAGCAACGTCGTTTTGACATCGGTCTGTTCGGCCTGGGCGATTTCACGGGAAATGTCGAGGTGCGATTGATAGATCTTGGCGAGCCCGCTGTCGATGATTTCCTCGTGAAGCTTCTCTTGCTCTTTGAAGCGAAAGACCTTGCCGGCTTCTTCGTTCAACACCCCGGAGATGCTATGGAAGGCGGCGTAGTGAAAATAGGGATCGAACGCCGAAATCGCTTCGACCGGCCGGTTGAAGGCCTTACCCAGGGCCAGACCCGTCATCAATCCGCCGAACGAATAAGGGCTGCCGTCCACCGCTACCACGATCTTACCGCTGTTCATCGGCTGGGTATTCTTGATGATCAGCATGTCGGAGTTGCGCACGCGGCGGATGACCCGTTCGGTGTTGCTGCCGATCACGCTATCTTTGACGGCGCCGACGCCCAAGGCCCCCATGATGACCAAATCGTATGCGTTGGTATTGATGTCTTCGGCCAGGACCTTCCAGTTACGGCCTTCAAGCGACCGGCGCTCGATCGGCAGGTTGTTCTCATTGCACTTCTTGTCGACGTAGTCGAGATAGGAGTCGGTGATGATCTGGAGCCCGCGGGTAATCAGCGAATCGTGGATCTGGCGCCGGCGGTCGAGTTCTTTCTCGTCGTGATATTCCTCCGGCAGTCCGGCTTCCATTTGTTTGAAGCGTTTGTCGTGCATCTTAGCCGCATAGACGTGGCTGCCGACGATTTTGGAGCCGAAGGTTTTGGCCATCTCGACGCCGACATCCACCGCGGTATTGGAATGGTCGGAGTTATCGACCGGAATATAGATCGTCTTATACATTGAGATGCCTCCTCCAGGCGCTCACAGGACAGGGGTAAACGACCGTAATTGCCAGAAAAACCAAATGGTTGACGTACTACCCCAGTCTCAAAGAGGGCGCATGATAGCACTGGCCTGAACTGGAATGCAAGAAGTGACCGGGAGGATCGTCATGCGTCAATAGTCAATCGTCAAACGGGGAGATAAAGATCGTCACTCGTCATTGGTCAACCGCCGGAGGAAGACAGCCCTCCTCACTCCGATTGACGGATGACGCTTGGCGTTTGACGATGTCCTAGTTTAGGCGGTTGACGAATGACGTGTGACGATTCTCTTATCCAGTCGAGGTGACGTGGGGATTCTCAACCGACGGAATAGGGGGTCGTGAGGGACGTCGAGAGCGGAGGATTTCTTCCAGGGACAGGAGAGCATCGCGTCCGGAGTTCCCTTCGATCCCCCGACTCAAGCTCTGATCGGCATAGGGGCCCGATTCGTTGGGGGTCTGGGATAAGGATCCCGTCCACTTCCGAGGGTCTCGGCTTCCCTCTTTCCGTTCCCAGGCTCTGAGGCAGGCCTTGGCGATGAACTTATTGAGCGGGGCCGGATTGTACAGGAGCTTCCTGATGCTGGTCGGGGTCAGCATCAAAGGATTGTATCCGGCCGATAGGTACCCTTCTTCAAGCAATCGATGCTCCAGATCGGTATTAGGCTGAATGCCGAGGAAGAACATCAAGGGGAACACTCGCTCCTCCCCCAGGATCGATGCCACCATTTTATAAGACTCCACGCTTTGGAGGAGACTCTCCTCCGTTTCCTTGGGGCTATTGAGCGAGTAGTTGAGGATGACCTTCCCCTTGAATCCCGCTTCGGCGAGGTAACGGCAGCCATCGTAGAGCCGTTCAAGCTTGAAGCCCATATGAAGGTTGTTCAGCACCTCCTGAGAGCCGGACGTGATCGCCACTTCGAGATCGCCGACCCCGGATCGCACCATCAGCTTGGCCAACTCCGGCGTAATCAGCGAGGTCCTGATATAGCCGGACCATTCGATCTCCATCTTCTCGGCAAGAATCCGTTCAAGGATCTCTGTACACTGCGGGTAGGCTTCCTTCCCAGTGATAAACTGCGCATCGGTAAACCAAAAGCGCCGGGCGCCCCATTGGGAATAGTGCTGAGAGATGTCTTTCACGACCATGGAAGGGGGCCGATAGCGGACTCGTTTCCCTTCAATATAGGGATAGAGGCAGAAGGCACAGTCATAGGGGCAGCCGCGTTTCGACTGGACGCCGATCGATTCGCCCAGATATTCCCTGTACTGCGGAAAGATTGAGGTCAGATAGGGGAGGTCGACCGTCAACGCATCCAACAGGGCCGGGGCGCCTTGCTCACCCTTCTTGACGGTCTTCCCTTCGCGAATGATATAGCGCTCTCCGCTGAGCGACTGGCCCTCGATGACTTTCAGAATGGCATCTTCACCCTCGCCGAGAATCCCAATCGTCCCTTCAGGGAGCTTTTCAATCAGCTGATCGGCGAAGGCGGTGAAGGCGCCGCCTCCGATCATGATCTGGGCCTGGGGGGACTCTTTTGCGATCAGCCAGGGATAGGAGAGGGCCGCTCGGATATGACTGTAGTAGCGGTAGAGTTGTTGCAGCCCCGCGAAGGAGGCGACGACCCGCTTGAGCGGGTTGCTCGCGAAATAGAAGTTAAACGCATGCTCAAGCGATGAGTCGCCCTCATGAGGAGAAAAAATTTGAATGTCGCGCCACGAGAAACAGACGAGGTCCGGCTTGAACTCGGTGGCGGCATCGCGGACTGCGCGGCTTCGTTGGGCTTCGGGAAAGAGGGAGAGATCGAGAATGCGCTGGCGAACTTCCGGTTTCCGCCGATGGATGAAGTCGGCCAGATACGTCACCCCAATTGGGTAGACCTTCTTGCAGGGGAGGAATATGTAGAGAATGGAATCCATTAGTGCTGAGTGCTGTGTGCTGAGTGCTGAGTTGATGAAGGAGAGCCATTACTGTCGCGGAGTTGTCTCTTTTGGTTTGCGACAGAAACTCTTAGCCCTCCGATAATCCGCCCCACCTCTTCAGCCTGAACCAGGAGCTGGGTAAAGCGGCCTTTGTCGAGATAGCCGGCATCGTGAGCTGCGTAGAGGTGAGATCGTACTTCGGCACAAGAACCCTTCGCCACAGACAAGAATTGATGAAATTCCCCCGAGCGATTGCGTTCGAAACCTTCTGCAATGTTAGCCATGATGGATACAGAAGCACGTTGAACTTGACGGGATAAGCCGATATCTTTCGCAAACGTGCGTTCCCTGGTCATCGTATAGACGGTTTGTGCCAACACCCTTGCTTTCTGCCACGCGACGAGGTCTTCGAAGCGTTCAACTTTTTTCATTTCGCTCAGCACCTAGCACTCAGGACTCAGCACTTCATTTGACCGCTACGTGAATCGCCACGATCCCGCCGGTCAGGTTGCGATACGTGACCTGACGAAAGCCTGCGTCGAGGAGCACCCGTTTCAATCGTTCCTGGTCCGGGAAGTTCCGAATGGAGGCAGGGAGATATTCGTAGACGCCAGTCG